>DATDTY010000012.1 GCA_035290625.1 Candidatus Nanoarchaeia archaeon | reverse complement strand
AATACTAACACGGGCTATTTTCCTCGCTTGATAGGTTGTCCAGCCATCATTCTTGCGCCTTATGGTCTCCATAAGCTTCCCTCTGGTGAGTTTCATGCTCCAATGTAACTCACCGTAGGGAAATAGTTTCGGGATAAGACATTACATAGAAAATCAAAACATTTATATTTGGGAAAACTTGAAGTCCATGCATGGATGCAATGAAGCTCAGGCCAGGAAGAAATGCCCCGCATGAGCTGAATGTGATTGTTGAAGTGCCTGCGGGCTCCCAGAACAAGTATGAGTATGACAAGAAGAACAAGATCATCAAGCTTGATAGGGTTCTGTTTTCTCCTTTCCACTATCCGGGAGACTACGGCTTTATCCCAAGGACAAAAGCAGAGGATAATGATCCTTTAGATGCCCTTGTCCTGGTGACCTTTCCAACCTACCCGGGAGTTCTGATTGAGGCAAGGCCTATAGGAATCCTCCACATGATTGACTCAGGCAGCAAGGACGACAAGATTTTGTGCGTTCCTGTCTATGATACAAGGTTTGCGATGATCAAGGACATCAGGGATGTCCAGCCTCATGTCTTGGCTGAGATTGCCCATTTCTTTGAGGTCTACAAGCATCTGGAGAAGAAGAAGGTTTCAGTGCAGGGTTGGGAAGGAGTAAACAAGGCGAAGAGCGTTGTTCTGCGGGCTGTCAAGAGATTTAAAAGATAGGGGTTATATAGTTTCTTCTTTATAGTAGATACAGTATAGAAATCTATAAAAAGGGAGGGAGAGTACACCTCAGCATGAGGGGGATGGACAAGCCAAAGATTCTAGTGACTCTTGGAAGCCCGAGTGATGCAAAACCTGAAAGGGAGCTGCTTTCTCAGCTGGAGCAGATTATAGACCGATGCATTGTAAATGACGATTTGATTGACCTTAACGTAGCAATCGCCTCTGCTGACCGAGTTCCTGAACTTGTCAGAGAGACTGTAGAGCATGCAGTTGGAGGGTATTGGGATGCGATTGTTGCATGTGCAGGCTTAGCCAATGTTCTCGCTTCTGCATACAAAAATCTGGTATGCCCGACAAGAAAAGACGGGATTGACTACATCCTCTCAGAGTCGCCCCATGTGCATACCCTCGTCTATGCAGTGCCTCTCTCCGACAAGAACACAGGCGGAGTTGCCTCGTTTCTTTCAACTGTAGAGAAAGCTCCTGGTTATCCTATCCCAACCGTAGGAGTAGATCAATTGGGAAACGCTCTCAACTTAGCTCTTTCAAGCCTTCGAAGGGAGAGAGTTACCTTAGTTAATACTGGCAATCCTGAGAAAGAAGGATACCTATCTGAGATAAAGAGAGAGCTCGAATCCTTTGACGTACCATACGGAATTGCAGGCTACCATACCTTGGCAGAATCTCCGCCAAAAGCCTCAATTATGATCTACCCGGGTGTAGATGAAGGGCTTCTTGAGATGGATAGGCAGCAAGCTTGTGTGCTGGCAAGTTGCCATAAGCCGTATGATGAAAAAACGCTTGCTGAATGGTTTGAGATTACAAAGCAGACAAAACACACAGCCTATACGGCAACAATGAATCCCAGAAACATTGCGCAAATCGCTGCAGAGATCATAGGAATAAAGAATAATGATGTGTCTCATAGGGTCTTGGAAAGTCTTCACAAAGGAAGGACGAAGTATGATCCTTTCTTAAACCTTATCTCGATACCGATTACAAAAGAAAAGATGCTTGAGCCAGTATATGAAAGATTGAAGGAGGCGGTATAGGATGGGAAAAGCTAAGGATGTTAACATTTACAGGCCAGCGTATGAGAATAAAGCAGGCGGAGGGGAATTTACATTTACTGATCGTTATAGTATTTTTGATTATGGAACGATGCCAGATAAGCTTCCCAATAAAGGCAGGTCGCTGGCAGTGATGAGCCAGTATAATTTTGAAGAGTGCGATAAAAGAGGGATAAGGCATCATAGTCTGGGGCTGGATTGTGGTGGTGGGGGGCTTGGGCCTCTTGGCAGCATTCCAGACAAGAGTAATGGATCTGGTAGCATGGTGTTTAATGCAGCGGTTGTGTATACCCCTGTTGAAAGAAGGATCATTGGAGATAAGGACACGCCACAGACTACCTATGATTATTCGTTTTTTGAGACCAATAGAGGAAACATCAATAATTATTTGCTGCCTCTTGAGGTTATCTTCCGGAACGGGCTTCCAAGAGGAAGTTCTGTGTTCAAGAGGATTGCAGAAGCCAAAGCGATAGCGAATCCACAAGAAAATGAGGCTGCTCTGCAAAAGATTTACCAGAAGATTGGAGTTACAAAAGAGCCAAAGCCGGGAGATATGCTGCCAAAGCCAATCATAGGGTATACCACAAAGTGGGAGGCCGGCGACCGACATTTAAGCGATGAGGAAGCATTGCGCATTTCCGGGCTGAGAGAAGAGGACTTTGAAAAGATCGGTCCATTCGCATTATCTGTGGATAATCTTATCACCCAACGCGCAGAGGAAGTTGGACTTGGCCCCCATTGGGATGGAAA
>DATDTY010000011.1 GCA_035290625.1 Candidatus Nanoarchaeia archaeon | reverse complement strand
TTTCTGGGTTTTGGATTTCTGTTGGAGGGATGATGATTTCTTTTTCTTTATCTGGTTTCTTTTCCTGCTCTGATAAGTATCTCTTGTAAGCCCCTTCTATTGGTTTCCCGAAAATGGTTTTTTGGGTCATTGTTGTGCGAGCCTCTTGTAGGTATCTGTACTTATTTTGACCATTAATTTTGAGAGCTCCTCTCCTGATGCGACATAAAAGACAGGGAGCTTATTTGATTCCAAGTCATGCGTGAATTGGTTTGGCTGGCCAATCTGTATGTGGGCAAAATAATTTCTTGCTGCAAGCTGCCCGAATTCTTGTTTCACTTGATCCCAATTCTGGATCTGCCCGTCTGAGAGCGAGAGCACAAAGCTTTCTTTTCCCCGTAATGCGTCCACAAGTGTGCTTACATTAATTTTTGTATTTCCGAATTCAGGGGATAATGCTAATTTTCTTAGTTCATGGATATTCTTGAAATCAGATTCTTTGTACTTTGTGGATGAGGAGAACAGGGACAATCCATGGCCGATATACTGCGCAATGCCTTGCGCCTGGAGGAATTGCTCTATCCCATAGAATCCAAGGAGCGCATAATGGTATTTGCTGTTGTCTCCCCAAGGAATAAAGGCAGTATTTCCCTGGTTTCCATTCAGGCCCTCTTGCATTGAGCCCGAATTATCAAGAATGATCATCTTGAATTCTGGAAATGACCTTTTTTGTATTTTTGATTTTTGAATGACTGTGACTGGACTTCTTTCATAGCCAAAGGTTATCCTCCCGCTTTCAGCTGCATAGAGCTTTGTCAGCTTTATTTTTCCCATATCATCTGTTTCTGGATCAAAAGGACGGTAGTTTAATGGAGCAATAGCAAGGGATTGCCTTCTTGTCATTGCTTCAACATTGACAGGGAGCGCCTTTGCCAGCCTTCTGTAGAGCGCATCTAATTGCTCATAGTTTGATATGTTTGGAGACGGGGGATTATTGCTTTTGTACCTTCCATAGGCAATCTCTTCCTTTCCTTCTTTTGTTGATGCTTTCTGCTCAATTCCATTGCCTGCTGGCTGCTGGCCTGTTTTTGCGCTGTCAGCTTCAGCAGAGAAGGCAGAGAGCCTTTCTGTTGGAGGCGTTTCCAGCAAATCCGCAAGGCTTTTTGCAAAGATTGCGGCCATTCCTGGCCATTGCTGCTTTATAAAAAGAGTGGGGGTATTTTGGATATTTTCAGGCAGATTAAGCTCTGCTATCGTTTTTTGGACCGCTTCATCAACTTTTTGAGCATTGGAATAATGCCTTTTTAATAATGCCCCGTCTGCATTATCCCCAAAGAGATGCATGTTTAATTTTACAAATGCCTCATAAAAGGGAGTATAGGTTTCCCTGCCTTGTTTTTGCGCTGCAGCTCCCTGATCATCCCAGAACAGCACTTGGCCTGAGAAGTCTCCTTTAAACTCTTTCACTCTTGGGTTTATGAGGGTATCCTCAAATGCATTTGCAACATAGCCTGCGAGAGATTGCTTGTTTTCCGGAAGCGCCTTTTTAATTGCTTCCAGGATGAGGTCATGGTGATAGGTGTCAAAAGGGCAGCCAAAGCCTGAGTTGAAGGGAAGCTCCCAATGCGCCAATTCATGGTGGAGGAGGTCTTCAAGCAGAGTCTTTTTTGCGTCTGAGATCTTTTTCTTTCGTGCGTATGCCTTTTGCCGCTTATCCTGGATTGGCTCGTAGCCTTTTTTTATGCTGAATTCGATTTGCCAGTTTTGTGGATTAATGGCAGCGGTGATGTTTTGATCTGCATCATCGTATTCACTTATTTTTAAGCTGCCGCTGACTAATCCAATCCTGTTCTTTATTGTGTTTAGGTGTTGTGCGAGGTTCATTTTCCCTGACCTTCATTTCCTCTGGAGAATTTTTGCCTGACGTACCCCGATGGAGGAATCCGAGCCCGAGGGCTCCCTGCAGCAGTAGAGCCAGGCAGCGCCAGCATCAGAGACGAACCCGGCGACAGAGTTGTTGCTTGCTGGAGCCCAGTACCACAGATCTCCATTTGGCGTTTTTACAGGAGGAAGCCCCTGGGATGTTGCGTTTCTGAGCCAGTAATTCAAGCCTATGCCTGGTAGTTTGTTTTGGGTTAAGCAGTCTTCTAATGGCTCCGAGTATTGCGGCTGCAGCTGGTTGTTAGTGAGTTTATGATTGTAGTTAATGTGTAGAGTATTATTAATAACCTTAAAGTCTGCGTCAAGCCATTCTAAGCGCCATGGCTCTCTTACTGCCAGTATTTCATCCAGGATGGAATTTAGTGTTTGGGTGCCTGCTTTGTCTCCTGATGCATAGTATGCTTTTCCTGACTTTAAGAGGCTGAGGAAATCTACAAACTGCCGTATTGTCAGCATGAAGGAACCTTCATGATGCAATGCTTCATGCGCTTGATACCAGTCTTTATCGTGATGGG
>DATDTY010000010.1 GCA_035290625.1 Candidatus Nanoarchaeia archaeon | reverse complement strand
CTAGTGAAGGTTACTGGCTTCCCTGTCTCTTTCGATTCCTTTTCGGCTATGTTTCTCAGCCGCTCAAATAAGCCGAAGGGAATTCTTGCGTTGATTATGCGTTTGCGCATTGTGATACAAGTTTTATAAATCCCAAAGAAGAAGCCATACTGTTCATTTATGGCTTGACTTCTGGCGGGCGTTGCCCGTCGGGGTTAATTTCTTTATTGGGTTGCCTCCTTTTTTTGATGGGTTTGAACCTTAATCGCTAAGTACAACAAACCGAGCATTTTATCTGTAGGAGTTTGACCCTGCAACCCCTTATTCTGTGCCATGTTTTTACTCCAAAACCTTTTGTGAATACTCTACACAGGATTTCGCTACAAAGGCAGCTAGACTTTGCCGTATCTTCGCTCTCGCAGAATCGATCAAATTTGATTCCTGGGCTGTCAGGGTCATATTTACTGATTTCCTTACCTTGCGTTTGAATGCGTTATCTGGCATTTTCTTGCTGAGACTTGAGGTAGTATATAAATGTTCCTTTTTGCAACCAAAAAACTTTATATACCGCAAAGGAAATACGTCCTTTATGCCAGAACCAAAAATAGAAGCTTTTGAGGGGAACAAAGATACCGAAATGAGTCCTGAATCTATCCAGAGTTCATTGAAGTTTTTGACACAGAATGAGCAGGCAGTTCTTTTCGTTTTGCATGATCATAACTCAGCTCTAACAACCCATCAGATTAGGAATTACCTGATGGATGATGCCGTTTATGAGATACTTAAAAGAAGTGTCGATTCTCAAATACTCAGGACAAAAAAAGGATATTTTAACCTAAAATCAGCAGCCTTAGACCTTCAACGGGCCGCAAAAAAGAAGGCCATAGTAAAAAGCACAACAATGGAGAGGAAAACTATTGATTTTTTAAAATTTTTAAGGGCGCAGTCTCCAAGCAGAAACTATCTTGAATTACAAACAACCACGCACCAGGCCAAAGAATCAATAGAATCCTTTGCAGAAATATCCTCTCAAAAAATATCTAATTCAGAAAAATACGGCAAGATTAATCGGTTGTTATCGGAGAATGGTGTCGAAATCCCCAGCTTCAGGACATTAAATACTGTCTTGGAGAGATTAACAGAAGAGAACATTATTAAGAAAAGAGTACCATCTGCTGCTGACCAAAAAAAGAAAAGGAAGATCGCTGCTTTTTGGGTTATACACCCTAAAGTTGATATGTACCTTAATCTGCTAGAAACATCAGTTAAGACTTCTCCCAACCCCGCAATCTTTACCCCTCATCGTCAAAAGTCGCTGCTAAGACGGTGAATTTAGATTTTATTGATGTCCTTCCCAAGCTTCTTTTTCCAATCTTCGGCAACCATTGCCAGAATCTTTGGGTTGGTTTCAAAGGTGTTTAACAACACTTCTAGGAGTTTCTCGTTCCTCTCCAGCCTGGTCTGTGTCCTATCAATCCTTAGTTGGTGCAGCTTTTCCCTGCCCCGCATCTCTTCAATCTCTCCCCGCAGCCTGGCCATGTTATCGTCATAAATCTTCTTCTTAGGCCGATGCCTGTCGATAGCAAAGAAATTGAGGTATTTGTCAATCTCTCCTGAGCTTGGCTTATGCCCTAGACGAGCATTAACCTCATCCCTGCTCCAGCCCTTCTTTAGAAGATTGCAGGCCATTGAGGATCGCAGGTCTTTCCATGTAGGCTTGTTACCTTTTGGCTTGCATTTAATGCCTGTAAGCCTTACTGCCCTGTCAAAGAGCTTCTTGGCTTGGCCATACTTAAAAGGAAACACCAAGTCATCGTCACTCTTTATATTTTTCAGGACCATATCAGCAAACTTGGCAGTCTCCGGATAGTTTGTTATCTCGCTTCTAGATGTTCTGCTTCGCTTCAATATCTCTTTTGGTAAGTTTACAACGTACTCAACCTCTTTTGTATCGGGATTCATTTGTCTTGACCAATCTTTCTTTTTCAGTCTCAAGGCCGAATTAATATTCTCTCCGACATCGAAGCCGAACCAAAACAGCAATAGATGAGTCGGCTTGCTTGCAACAGAGATTAGAGTTCTAAAGTCATCTTCATCAATAAACCTGACTTCTCCGTCACCATTCGGCTTATAGAACTCCATAACCTGCCTGGCAATCTCATCCTTTCCGGCCATCTTAAAAATCTTTGACTTGAAGATTTTATTGTAATAGCTTTGCCTGTCTTTGAATGGCTGCTTTTTTATTGTTAGGATTTTCCCATCTTCCAGCTTGTTATAAACACCCCTGATCTCCTTTTCTGTCAATTCACTCCATGCCTTTTTATTAAACCAGTTATGCGCATTGCGGATCATCTTAACATAACCTAGCAATGTTTTATAACAACTCTCGTCCAGAACGGCCAGGTTGTTGCTTCGCTTCAGCTTATTCTCTTCCCACTCAAAGAACTCTGCGAACAGTCTTTTATTTTTCTTACCGGCGTTCTCTAATATATCCTTCTTGCAATTTAGATACAAGCTCTTATTGCTCATAACAGCAATAGATTTGCAGGCATATATAAACATTCCTGTAATGTTTACTTTTTAGCGTTACTCTCGCCAGAGGCTTTGAACAAAGTGAAAAGCTGGAGGCGAGTCCCGAACGCAAGTGAGGTTGCTCGCCAGAGGCTTTGAACAAAGTGAAAAGCTGGAGGCGAGTCCCGAACGCAAGTGAGGATACTCGCCAGAGGCTTTGAACAAAGTGAAAAGCTGGAGGCGAGTCCCGAACGCAAGTGAGGTTGCTCGCCAGAGGCTTACTCTTAAAATGGTTGAGCAGAATAACCAGCTTTATGTAGTGTCTGTAACACCTCTTTCGGGTCTGTGGTCAAGGCATCTCTAGGATCTATCCTTTTTCCTGCCCCGCATAATAATACCTCTCCAATATTCCGAGGTCCGTATTTTTCAAGTATCTCCTCTCCATATACCATGAGATTAATGAAGTACGCAAGTATTTGGCCGTCCCGAAAAAGCCTTCTGTCAGGAGCATCCTGAACCACTTTGGAGAAATAGTTTGTTGATCTCTGAAGAAACGCATCAGCAAACTCTGGCCTCGGATCCTGATAGCATGCATTTGCTATTCTCTGGACGGCAATTTCACGTATTACTTTAGGGCGGGAGTATTCGCGGCTAAGCCATATTTTATTGTCATTCACACCTTCCCATAGGCTTTCCAAACCTAAAACCTTTTTTAATTCATCATGCTCATGAAACCCCCAAAAGGTCTTGGGATGTACGTAAAATGCTTCTTCAAGGGTTAACTTTCCTTGTCGTGCTTTTCTGAAGATTTCGCTGAAGAACACCAATTGTCGAATGCTGTACATATCACCGGACCGTATAATCTTTCTTTTCAGGCAGTTATCATAGGGTTCCCATAATACGTCATCTTCCTCTTCTTTAGCCTCTTCTTCTGAAAAATACCCGTCGTCTAACAGCATCTCGTACTGGTCTGGGTAAGCCAGATACCAGGGCACACAATCAAAATAGCGTATATAATCGGCAATCTGCATAAAAAGATTCACAGCATTATTCGCATACGGGAAAAGTCTTTCATCGGTCCACAAAGCGATGTCAAATTCGATCTCTTTATTTTTCTCTGAACCGGGTAGTAGTCTCTCTTCAAGTTTCTCAATGAACCCTGCCGTATCAATTGCTCTGTCATACTGATCAAGCAGAAGCGCTCTAAGCTCGGTCAGCTCTTTTAATTTATGAAAATCAATAACTGATTCAATCCTTCTTCCGTATCTCTTTTCAAGAAACCGTTTGTACCTCTTTAGGCGCTTATCTAATCCCGCAATATCTGCGATAGCGTCCTCTTCAGAGAATTCACACTCATCATAAACTGGCGGATAGCCAGAGAACAATCTCCTTTCCAAACCATACCTCTTCTCCCTTATTTTTTCCTTTAGAGCCCTCTCTTTTTCACTCCAGGCAGATAGGTTATAATAATCAAAAACTCCCACTTTTTCCATCATCTCAAATTCCTGCCTTACTTTTGTAGGAAGTAGCGAATCAAAATCAGATAATAAATCCTGCAAATGAGCTGTGATAATCCCCAGCCTTCCTTTGAGATTGGGTAAGTCCTTATCTTTCGGAAAAGGGTCCAGCTTTTTGGTTATGTCATCGATATTAATTGAGTATTCAGACATCCCGCGCAAACCCCCGAAATTATCTCTCCGGTAATGGTATGGGTTTTATAAGGCTTTGCCGCTATCTTAATAAATCAGAACTCGCTTCTTCTCATAATGTCCTCAAAAGGCCTGTACCCATTAATAATCTCCATCTTCGTCTTCCTGCTCTACGCAAACACCCTCAACAACAGCTTCGTCTGGGATGACCACTACTTCATTGAAGAGAGAACTGAAATACGGAGCATAAATCACATCTTCTCCTCCTTCATCCAAGACCAGGTCGGAGTCTACAGGCCGGTAAGGGAATTCTTCTATGTCCTGGCGTACAAACTCTTTGGACTGGATCCTTTTTGGTACCATCTCTTCGGCATCATCGTCCACGCTTTAAACTCTATTCTCGTCTTCCTCATCCTTGCCAAATTTGTCCATCGTTCTTCAGCTCTGCTCTTAGCATTGCTCTTCGCAGCCCACCCTATCCATGTCGAGGCAGTTGCATTTGCAACGTCTAATTTCGACGTAATAGGAATAGTTTTCTTCTTAGCAGCATTTTATTTTTTTATCAATGAAAAGCCGAAATCATCTTACGCATTCTTCGCATTAGCAGCCTTCACCTATGAAGTTACGCTATCCCTCCCTTTTATTATTTTATTGTATATTCTCACCAATAAGGAAGAATTTAATAAGACAATAATGAATGATCATGAGAAAATAGGGAATGATGTCAATGAGTACTCAAACAATCCCAACCCGCTAAAAAAATATACAAAAGCAATCCCTTTCTTCCTGATAGCCCTCTCCTACATATCCATCAGGTTCTTTTTTATCGAATTAATCTCCAGAACCCCCGTAACCCTCAATCAATACCTATTAAGAATACTGGCATTCCCGAAGGTGCTCATAATCTACACAGCAAATCTCCTCTGGCCAAGATTAACAACTCAGCACCTGATCGACTATACCTTCGGCTATGTAATCATCCTTTCCATGCTCCTGCTTCTCATCTTTTTTTCAATCTTCAGGAATGGAAAAATCAGGCTCGTCTCGGCATTCATTGTCCTTGCCCTCCTCCCGGTTTCCCAGATAATCCCAATCCAGCGCGGGTTTGCTGAGATGTACGCATACCTCGCAGTGTTCGGATTTGTATTGTTGCTCTATCATCTCATCTCAGGATACAAAAAACAGGCATTGGCCATCCTGTTGATACTTTTGGCTTTTTACTCAATAAGAACAATTAATCGTAACAATGATTGGAAAGATGATCTGGCATTATGGGAATCAACAGTCAAAACCTCGCCGGAAAGCTCCAAGGCCCAGATAAACCTGGCATTAGAGCTTGCAAGGCAAAACCGCCTCAGGGAAGCCATTGCCCATGCTCAGCAGGCGATCCAAATAAGTCCAGATAGGCAAAATCTCTACTTCAACTTTGCAACAATACTCCAAACAGCAGGATTCTACAACGAATCCCTGACCGCCTATGTAAGGGCCATCGAGCTTGACCCTTATGACACAGACGCCTACATAAACACTGCCATCTTATTGGCAAAGAAGGGAGAGCATGAGAAAGCAGAGCAGATCCTCAACCGCTCAATACAGATCCAGCCGACAGCACTGGCCCATTTCAACCTGGCAATGATCTACAAGGATACCAACAGGACGGAAGAAGCAAAATCCCAGCTGGAAAAAGCCCTGCTCCTCGAGCCAGAATTCACAACAGCGCAGAATTTCCTTGCACTGCTCAAAAATCAATAGGTTTAAAAACAAAATTCCGATTCTCCCGGTCAGGGGCCCATGGTCTAGCGGTTATGACGTCACCTCGACAAGGCACTTGAAATGGTGAAGATCCCCGGTTCGAATCCGGGTGGGCCCATAGAATCCAGAAGCCTAATCCAGCCATCCTGATGCAAAATAATCGCTGATTCCTGCCCCAATATCAAATTTCGGAACAAAGCCAATCTTCTCCTTTGCCAGGCTCATATCGCATTCTGTGTAGTCCTGGTATTTCCCGGCATAGGGGTTGTCGATGTACTGGGGCTTTCTGCTGAGATTGAGGTGTTTGTTGAGGAGGTCTACGAGCCTGTTGAATGTTGTCGCCTTTCCGAATCCGCAGTTCACAATGCATGACTCCTTTGCTGCTGCAGCAAGAAGGTTTGCAGACACGACATCTTTGGCATAGATATAATCGCGCTTCTGCTCGCCGTATTTGAAAATTCTCGGGTTTCCGGTTTTCATCTGCTGGCAGAGCTGATAAATCATGGTTGCGCGTTTCCCTTTAGAGCTCTCTCGGGGGCCATACACATTGCAATATCTCAATCCAACAATTCTCATCTCCGGGTGTTCTTCCATGAATGACGCCGCCCACACATCAAATGCAAGCTTTGACTCAGCATAGGGATTTAAGGGATGGAAATTCCCTGCTTCCTTGTATGGCGGCTGAACATCTCCGTAGACTGCAGTTGAGGATGCATACACGATCCGTTTGCATCCTGTGTCTTTCGCATACATGAAGAGCCTTTTCCCTGCCTCAACATTGGTTGCAAACATCCGTTCCCTGTTCAAATCCGTAGTGTCATTGTTTGCTGCCTGATGAAAGACCGCATCAACCTTGCCTGCCTGGCTCCAGTCAATGGTGCTCAAATCTCCTGTGAGGATCTTGCCCTTAAATTCAGGCAGTTTGTTCTCCACATGAGACCCCGTGATAACAACTTCATACCCTCTTCTGAGCAGCTCTAAAGTAATGTTGGATCCGATAAATCCTGTGCCTCCTGTGACGAGTGCCCTCATGCCAGAAAATGAACAGACAATTGTTTATAAAATTACTGCTTATACAATCACTACTCAGACACATTCAGCTGGAGCAGCGACCATCCTCTGTTCCTGTAGAGGAAGGCATTGGCGATCAGAATCAGTCCGATCAAAAACTCATGGACAAGCAATCCCTTAAATGGGCTTCCCAGGAGAAGATGGTAGCCATTCATGGCAAGCACAACCAGGCCAAAGGTGTACAAGGTGATGCCCACAAAATGGCTAAATTCCTTTCGGTAGGTGGAGACAAGCAGTATCAGGAGAACTGCGCAAAGCGTAAGGATTGCAGTGATATCAAAGAACCCCTCGGCATTATTGACCTCGATATACGCAAAGTAGGCAAGCAGGGCAATCCCGCCAACGGTTGTGAGTAATCTCTTCATTCCATCCTCCTGCAGGCCTCCATGGAAAAACTCACAACACTCCCTTTCGACGAATTCTAGTTAGCTTGCACAGGTTCCTTCCAGCTTGGTTCCGTCCCCTGTGATATTATAGGTTGCCTCAGTAACGCCGTCCTGATAGGAAAGCGACACGCTATATCTGAATGGCTGCCCTGCAGTGCAGGCATCAATGGATCCAGTATAGGTTTTTGAGGCTCCAGGCCCAAGCGTGGGTGAACCGCTCTCCAAATCTATACTGTTAACGACAGCATCATTAAGAGTGATAGTATTCCTCAGATTGTTCTTGACAATAATGGTGTCTGCTCCAGACGCGGACACCGCATAATCAGTAATTGCCACATCCTGGGTTTTCCAGTAGGCAGCAGAGCTCCTTGCAGCTGCAGACGCTCCAATTCCGGGGATTCCTCCCAATACTCCAACAACAACCAGCGATATCACAATCACAACTGCCAGAATAATAAGATACTCTGTTGCGGTCTGTCCTTTCTTCACAGCATTCACCTCGTATGGATTACCCGTTCATAACTTATTTAAATGTTTCGAAATGCCATGGAGATGCCCTAAATGGCTGCGTTCAAAATCGGCGCTGCCGCCCCATTTGCGAGGCTCAATCGGGCTAAGAATGAGCAGCGGAAGGGGATGCTCCGTCCGGGAAGGTGCCGCTCTTTCCAGAAAACTGCTGGAGCTGAGCTTAGCGGCAGATGCGGAGCAAGATTTTGAACGCAGCCACCCGACTGCTGGGCAAAAGCTTTTAAATCACAATCCATTGGAGGTTTTTCATGGCAAAACACGAAGTCATCGTATACTCAACAACGGTCTGCCCCTGGTGCCACAAGGCAAAGGAGTTTCTGAAAGAGCATAAGGTTGCCTTTAAGGATATCAATGTTGGCGAAGACCGGCAGAAAGCTCAGGAAATGATTGAGAAGTCAGGCCAGATGGGAGTTCCTGTCTTGGATATTGATGGCAAGATTATTGTCGGATTTGACAAGGCAGCCATTAAGAAGGCATTGGATATAGCCTAGGGCAGCCAATTCCAGCAGTTCTCAAACTCATCCTTATCTCCTGCCGCTATAGCCGCTATACCTTCTGGGATAGCCTTGGCCTGCTCGGTGCTGCCGAAACGGCCGCTTCCCAAAGGATTCATTCCGAGGCTGCTCTCTGACAGTAAAAATTTTTCTGACTGCTGGCCTTTGTCCCTTTTCAATCGAGAATGTCCGGTATTCAGCCATGATCCTGGAGAAGCTTTCGTGGTCGCTCGATGATACTAAGTTGATAGCTGTTCCAGATTCTCCTGCCCTGGCAGTCCTCCCGATTCGATGGATGTAATCTTTTGGATCTCTTGGCATTTCATAATTGTAGATAAACTCCACATTGTCGATATGCAGCCCTCGTGCCGCAACATCGGTGCACACCAAGGCCATGGCCTTCCCGCCATTGAAAATCTCCATGGTTCTTGTCCTCTTGTTCTGGGAAAGCCCGCCATGGATAGCAATAGCCTGGATACTGTTTGCCCGGAGATTCCTCACCACAAAATCTACGCTCCTTCGGGTGTTGCAGAATACCATGCTCATCCCCTGCTTCTGGTTAAGAAGATGGCAAAGCAGCGACAGCTTTTCATTTCGCTCAACATCATAATACGCCTGTTTAAGGTACTTTTCGTCCACAAGTTTTTTTGCTGTGAACTTCATAGGATTATTCATATACCTCTTGGTCAGCTCCTGGATTTGCGGCGGAATCGTGGCCGAGAAGAACAGGGTCTGCCGGTTCTTCGGGCTTGCCCGTATAACCTTCTCAACGCTTTCTATGAACCCCATGTCCAGCATGCGGTCAACCTCATCCAGGACTAAAATCTTCAAGCCTGAAAGATTAACAGTCCTTCTTTCCAAATGGTCAAGCAGCCTTCCGGGTGTTGCCACAACAACATCTGCACGCTGCAGGTCCCTGATCTGAGGGTTGATGGAAACCCCCCCATACACCGCGATAATCTTGAGATTGGCAGAAAGCTGGACCAGATTGCTTTTCACCTGCTCTGCAAGCTCTCTTGTGGGTGCAAGAATCAATGCCTGCAGGCCTCTTCGGGGAACAGTGTTCTCAATAATTCCGGACCCGAATGCAAGCGTTTTTCCTGAACCTGTTGCAGACTCTCCGATGACATCCCTGCCCGAAATGATAGAGGGGATGGAAAGCTCCTGAATCTGCGTCGGCCTCTCTATCCCTAAATTCTTTATTGCTGTAAGCAGGCTGCTGCTTACTCCTAGTTCTTCAATATTCATGGTTACCTCAAAGCACTTCTCAAGAAAAAGCGAAATGTTCAGATTGTCTGATCAAGTGCTCTCTCGTGATGCTCTGCAAAAAGGGACTTTTACCCTCTATATAAAGGTTCCTGTTTCCAGGTGGCATTGAAAAGTCATGCAATGCCCTTTGTGAGCCTCCTATTCAAAGTACAGAACAGCGACAAAGGGGGTGCTCAACCAAAACGCCTTCTGGCGGTTTGGTGTGCCAAAAGAGCATGGCTCTTTTTAGCACCATACGGGAAATGTCGCTTCCCATGAGAGTATGCACAAGGCGAAGTCGGCATTGTCGAACGAAGTGAGCAACTTTTCAATGCGACCTGTTTCCAGGGCTTTGCAGCAACGAAGGCAGGAGTAACCTCTACCCCTTTCCCAGCGTCCGCAAAATCAAGAACAAAGCGATTAATCCAGCAAGGCCTAGTACCACGAGCAGCATCCTCTTATCATTGGCAAACCCGAAGGGAATAAATCCGATAAAGCCGCCTACGGCAAATTTTGTGTCTACTTTTCCTTCAGATTTTCCGGAATTCATGAGCGAGGCAAAAATCAGGCCAAAACCAACAAAAACCAATGCAATGCCAACCACTTGCTGGAACTCCATCGGCAGCCTCTGTTTTGCTCCTTTTATATATTTTAACCTATAGTCTTGAGTACCCATATATTTAAATACTACATTAGTATATAATTTAGTATACTAGGATAGTGCATTTAAAGAGGTGAACCATGCAAAACCAGACTCTTGATCAACCCTCAGAATACAGCCAGTTCAAGGTAGCTATGGATTCTTGGATCAAAAAATTCAATAAGGACATTTCCCTCTTCCGGCAATACCCCTCCCTTATCGAAGAGAATGCAGAGAACATCGAGCACAACTACGAGCTGACCAAAGAGCTCATGAAAGATGTAGACAGCCTCAAACAGGAGATTAAGATGCTCCGTATGGTCCAGATAGCCATGCTTCAGAAGAAGATACAGTAATATCTCCTATTGAATTATTATAACCTATGCAATCTTTCTTGTTCAAACCTCAAAAACTCGCAGAAATCCTCGTCAGTATAGTCCGACCCATTTTTGATGATTCCCATCACCTGCCTAAGGTCATAAACAACTCCATAATGATATTCCAAAAACCTCATTACTGCTTCTTCATCAGGGATAAATCGCTGGGGACTAAATAGGCTCTTAATTTTTTTAGCATCACGTACGGTATAAACAACGCATTCTTGAAGTCTTTCCTGCTCGAGGAAGCTTAGTTCTAACCTGAAATCCCATTGAAGAATATCCCTTGCATGGTTATACACCTTTGTTTCTATGCCATTTAAATGCATGCACTCGAAGAACGGTGGATCGCTTAAAACCTTTTGCCTTCATCTCATCATCTTCAGCAAATCAACCATCCTGCACGAGAATCCCCATTCGTTGTCATACCACCCAATCACCTTTACCATCTTTTCATTTGCTTGCGTGAGCTTTGAGTCAAAGATGCAGGAGTAGGGGTTTCCAACAATGTCTCTGCTGACGAGCTCTTCCTCTGAGTACTGAAGGACTCTGCGCATCTTTCCCCGTGAGGCTCTTTCAAAGGCCCGGTTAACCTGGTTTGGTTCCACTTCCTTTTTCAGGATGCATACCAAGTCAGTTATGCTGCCGCATGGAGTTGGGACGCGCATCGCAAGCCCATCCATCTTTCCTTTCAGATCTGGTATGACTTCCCCGACTGATCTTGCAGCTCCTGTTGATGTTGGGATAATGGATTCTGCCGCAGCCCTGCCTCTTCTGGCATCTTTGTGATACAAGTCAAGGAGCATCTGGTCATTTGTGTAGGAATGGACTGTTGTGAGGTAGCCTTTTTCTATACCGAACGCGTCATTGAGGACTTTTGCCATCGGAGCTGCGCAGTTTGTCGTGCAGGAAGCATTTGATATGATTGTGTCTGAGGCATTGAGGCTGCGGTCATTCACTCCTACAACGATTGTCTTTATCTTTTCCTCGCCCTTTCCAGGAGCTGAAAGCAGGACTTTCCTTGCTCCTGCAGTGATGTGTTTTCCGCATGCCTCTCTTGTCGTAAAGGCCCCTGTGGACTCTGCAACGACGTCCACTTTCAGCTGCTTCCAGGGAAGCTTTTCAGGCTCAGGCTCATGGAACATTGCTATCTTTTGTCCATTGACATAGATACAGTCCCTGCCTGCCTTGATTGTGCCTGGGAAGATGCCATGCATAGAATCATATTTGAGAAGATATGCCAGGCTTTTTGCATCCCCATGGATATTGTTTATTGCAACAAATTTCAGGCTCTTATCATTAATCCCAATCCTCAGGACAATCCTTCCTATCCTTCCGAAGCCGTTGATGGCAATCCTCATGCCTTATTTTCAGGTGGCGCTGTATTTAAAACTTTTGGCAAAAACCCAAAGATAAAAAACCTAAACATTAATAAACCACGAGTTCCCAAAACACCTTATGAGGGGGGATAAAAGCAGGGAAAAGAAGCTTCAGGCATCCCTAATTCCAAAAAAGCCATATCCTTTGCAGCTGCTGCTCATGTTGCTTATCATCGTCATGCTCCTCCTCATCCTTGTTGCCAACCAGGTAAGCAGTCCGACAGGAAGGGCAGTGCTGTCGTCTTCTGATGAGATAGGCGGCGAGAGATGGGATTCTTGTCCATCCCTGCTCCCGCTGTTGCAGTCCCATTATCATCGCTACCTCGGCCAGCTGGCTTCAGGAATCCTTTCAAGGGATTACAAGACAAATCGCGCTGACCAGTTGTTTATCCTTGACTTCGCAGCAACCTTAGTCAATCATGAGCCTTTCTTTGGGAAGCCCTGCAACACAGCCCTTGTTGCCGTCGACAGCTCTGGAAAGGTGCTAAGCCTGACTCTTGACGAAACCTACCAGTTCACCCAGGATGCCTGCACTCCTGGGAACATGGGATACCTGAAGAGCATGGTTGATGCCTATGTGCAGTGCGCCCATGACTCGAGAGTCTGCTACGACATCACGTTAGACAAAAGCCTTGCCAAGGCATTGCGGGAATCTGGATCAGAGCTCCTCAGCAGCCTCAATAGCTTCGACATTGATGCGTACTGTAGGACTGTACAATGAAGCAATTCCTGTTGGCACTATTGGTAATCCTTCTCGTGGCATGCCAGCAGGCACCGGTATCTGAGCAGATTCCTGGCCAGGAGCCAGCCCAGGAAGCCCCTCTTGATCAGCAGCAAGAACCATCTTCTGGCCAGCCTCAGGAAATCTCCCCCAATCAACTCGCTGATGAAGCTCCTGCCGAAGCTCCTGCCTCTGATGCGCTTCAATTTCTCACAATTGACATCCATCGCAAATCCTTTGAGCCGCCTTCTGCGACTGCGGGCCAGGGAACCAAGCTTGTGCTGACAAACAGGGACACCATTTCTCATCCTGTGTACATCCGTTTTGAGGATGAAGTCTTTCTCGCCACAAAAATCATAAAGCCCGAGGCCTCTCTGACCGTCATCCTTGATCGCGCAGGCATCTACAAGCTTTTTGAGTCAACCTACGGCCTCAAGGGACGCATCGATGTCCAGAAGAGCCTCGTCATCGTTCCAGGAAAAGTTGATTAATCCTTCCGGATCTTTGCTACAAAGAACCCTTCAGTATCATTATCCTGCGGCCAGATGCGAAGGCATTTGCATATCTCGCTGTTATAGCTTTTTTCCTGAAACCGCAAAATACAGCTGCTTCGCTTCAGGCCTTTAAGCTCTATCTCTTCAATTCGGCTATTGTTGAATTTCTGGAGAAGGAAATCAATAACCTGTTCATTCTCCTCAGGCTCGGTTGAGCAGGTCGAATACACCAATGCCCCCCCTTTTCTGAGAGTTTCAAATGCGGCTGAAATCAGCTGCTTCTGCGTTCCAGAAAGCCTCCTGATCATGTTTGGGTTCCAGATGCGAAGCGTGCTGGGGCTCTTTGCAATAGTCCCTGTTCCAGAGCATGGCGCATCCACAAGGATTCTGTCAAACTCAATATTCTTGAACCACTGCCCTTGCATCAAAGTGATGATCGCATTCATCACCCCAGAGCGCTGGAGATTCATCCCCAAAGGGCTCATCCTGTCTCCCTTGAAATCATTGGCAACAAGGAGCCCCTCATTCTTCATCATGGATGCGATCTGCGAAGCCTTGCTGCCTGGAGATGCGCACATATCCAGGACCTTCTCGCCCGGCTGAGGCTCAAGCACCAAAGGGGGGATCATGGAAGCCGCTTCCTGCACATAGATATAGCCCAATTTGTAAGCCCGCGTATTTCCGATATCCCTCCTTCCATCCTTATGCTCAACCCAAAATCCCTCAGGACACCAGGGGATCTGCGTAAGCTTCCACCCTTCTTCCTTAAGCCGCTCTTTTCCATCCTTCAATGAAATCTTAAGGGTATTTATCCGCACAGATCTCCTTGGAAATGAAAGAACGGTTTTTTTAAACTCCTCAAAGTCAGTCAATGCTGCATACCTCTCTATGAATGCAGGCTTGAACTCAATCGCATCAGCATTGGGAAAAGGAGTTCTCATGCCAAGAGGGGACTGCGCCGCCCTATAATAATGTTTTTAAATGGGCCTTTAACCCGGTGCAGCATGAAACTTGAAGGAAGAGAACTTTTGCTTGCGAGAGTGTTCGATGCAGCAAACACTCCGCTGAAACTGCTGATGGGAGGATACATATTGGATGGAACTCCAACGGATGGGTGTGAGGTTTTCAGCAGGCTTGAGCAGTTGGTAAAGCACCATGCAATCACGCTCCCTGCGCTGCATGGCGGAGGCAAGCGGAAGGATCTTGAGAAGAGGCTTAGAGGAAGCCTTGGCACCCTGTTCCCTTTTTTGGAAGAAAAGCCTGCTGTACATGGCTGGGCTTTGAATCAGCTCGGCATTACAGTCCTTAAGCCGGCTGCAAAATTTTTGGCATATGCAGATGCATCTTCTGCCAGAATATCTGAATTTTTTGGGCTGGCCAAAGACCATGGGCCTTATATCACGTACCGTGCGCTCAGGCATATCGTTGCAGGAGAAGCCTGTCAGAAATCAGATCTGATTCGGTTGCTTGAGGTGACGCCTAAAGTCATTGGTAACCGGCTGGAATGGCTGGACAGGCTTGGCCTGATTCAATATCGCACGTTGAAAAAGGATGGGAAAATCCGGTTTTCTCTTACTCCTTATGGGAGGGAATCCAGTCCAGACTTTGCACACTATGAACACCCAATCCTGCATGAAAAAGTGTACAGGTCCCTTCTTGAAGCCAAAGAGCCTTTGACTCATGATGAGGTTATGGCAGCAATCCAGCATTCGAGCCCTACCCGGGCTGTCCAAACTCTCAGGAGCTTTGAGAGGCAGGGAGTGGTTATTCCTGACAAAATCTACTGGGGCGGCGAAAGAGAGACATCTATCGAAGCTCTCCCTCGAGGCATGTCCTTTTTTGATGATTACCTGAAAGTGATTGCTGACTTTGTCTTGTATGACTGCAACACACAGGAGTACCAGACAGCAAAAAACCATATTGATTCCCATCCCCTCTGGCCTAAATTTCTTGGCAAACTCTTTTCAGGATCAAACAATGAGAAGCCAGTCAAATATGATTAAATTCAAAGGCACTTCGCCATATACGGCCCTTCAAGCCGGTACCCTAGTTTTTCATAATACTTTCTGACACCAACACCCGAGATCACAACCATCTTGTCTTTTCCAGCCTTGGCAGCAATCCCTTCAGCAGCCGCAAGCAGCCTCTTTCCAAGCCCGGCATGCTGGATTATCCCCTGCTTGCCTATCGGAACAGCAGCGCCATACACATGAAGCTCCCGGATTAATGCAGATTTCTCTGTGATCTCCTCCCTCAGGCACTGAGAAGGAAACCGCATCCTGCAGAAGCCGAGCAGCAAATCTCCGGCTTCAGCTGAAATGAAGCATTCCTTTCCACCGCTCGCTTCATACTCCATCACGCAAATCTCTGTCTCAGAAGCATCAATCACCCTTCCTCTGGGCTCCCTGCAGCGGATGCATCTGCATCTTATCCCCTGTTGTTCTTTTGCCTCTTCGATGTATTGCCGAAGGTTTGTCCTGTCAACCCCGGCCTCAGTCTTATTTGTCGGAATATCCCTCTGGATCCTCATGATCCTGCAGTATTCTGGCACAATCCTCTTCAATTCAAGAACCAGATTAACTGCTTCAAGTGTTGTGAGTGGTGTGAAAAGCCCATTTCTATAGTCTTCAAACAGTTTTGTTCCAGGCATCACCATGCAGGGATATACCTTCAGCATGTCAGGCCTGTATGCAGGATTTTCAAAGTATTCCCTGAATGAATCAACATCCATCTCTTTTGTGACTTGAGGAAGCCCCGGCATGATATGGAAGTTGAGCTTGAAGCCAAGGTCCCTCAATACCTGAATCGATTTTTTTGAATCTTCGATACTATGTCCCCGGTTTGTTGCTCTCAGGACATGGTCATACGTTGTCTGGATGCCAAGTTCGACTCTTGTGCATCCCAATTCAAGCATCTGGTCTGCATGCTGCAGCAGCCCCCAATCCGGCTTAGTCTCAATGGTCAGGCCAATGCAGCGAAGGCTAGCAGTCTCATTCTCCTTCTTCGCTTCTTCCAGAGGCACCCTTCTTTCTTCTTTGATCCTCAGCAGCTTCTCATGAATGCGTCTTGTCCTCTCTTCATTTTGAATATCACTGGGGAGCTCAAAGACTTCTTTAAATCTCTCCAGGTCAAGCTCTGGCCTGAAAAATAGCCATGAGAAATCATTCAGCGCCTGATACATATCCCGGACAAACTCAGCCTGATACAGCTTCGGATAAGCCGGAAATGTCCCTCCCTGGACAATCAATTCCACCTTGTCCGGCATATGGCCTGCAGCAATATAATGCTCCAGCCGGTTCATAGTCGTGAGGTAAGCATCATACCCGTTTCTGATCGACCTCCTTGTTGACGGCTCTGCCCCTGTATACGACTGGGGGACATCCCCAAAAAACGATTTTGGTCCTCCAGGGCAAAATGTACATCTGCCATGCGGGCAGGGAAACGGCTTTGTCATCAGGGCAATAACAGATACTCCTGAGAGCGTCCTGACAGGCTTGGCTCTTAAATTTCCTATGCTGGCCCTGTCCTTGACGTTCAGGAAAACCTCAATATCCTTAGGCATCCGCTTGAGATGGTATTTCCTGCAGAGCCTGTGCTTAAGAAGATTGAGCTCCTTCTTCGACATCTCTCTCTTACGGATCTCTTCAACCAGCTCCTGCATGAAATCTTGCATCCAGCCTCAGAATCCCTGAGGTTTTATAAAGATTAGCGGCTGCCGCCAATTTTGCGAGGCTCGACAACAGTTCTCATCGCAAGCGGAGGAGGTTGTCCAATCCGGGGCGGTGCCGCTCTTTGCTGAAAACATGAAGAGCCGAGCTGCTCCGAAGGAGCGACCAAAAATGCAGGGCATTTTTGAGCACGGCGGCAGCCGAATAATAGAATGAATGCTGGTGCTAAATCAGCGGACAGCAAATCTCAAGGCGCGTGCATGCCTCCTAGCTTCTCAATAATCTTCTCTGGCACTTCACTGATACTAATCACCCTTCCAAGCTTCTTTGAGCTGAGGTAACAGCCTCTCTGAGACTCAATCAGGATGATATTGCTAGGAAACTCATTCACCAGCTGCATTGCAAGCAAATCCTCAATCGCATGCTCCGCCCGGATCTTCCCGTAGAGCACTCCATGCTCTTTGAGGAAAAGCCTGAAATCTTTCCGTTTAGCTTTGAGTTCGTCCACCACCGCCTGGCTAAGATTTAGAGAGTTTCTTTCCTCAAGGAAGGCAAGTCCATCAAAAAGCTTGTGCCGCTGCGCCAGATCCATAAGACTCTTGT
>DATDTY010000009.1 GCA_035290625.1 Candidatus Nanoarchaeia archaeon | reverse complement strand
GCAAGGGAAAGCACAAATCTATATATTTGAAAAGCGGAAAATTTTTGTAGTAGCTGGTTATACTTCTGATGGTAGCTCAGTTTCATAGGGTTCACCATACCCCTTTGAGACTGGCTACTTTATATTTCTAACCACACTCGGGGTTGCCCCCTTCGGGGAATGCCGCTGTTCTGCCTGGCTTGCGCATGGCGAACATGGCGCTGCCGAGCGAAGCGAGCAACTTTTCAATGCAACCTGCGAATCCCAACCTTTTTATACTTCCTTGTCCCTAAAGCTCCCATGAGCGCCACCCTCAGGGAGAATCTCTCAGACTACCCCATCATCCTTTCTGTGCTCTCAGCCAAATACTACACAGAATCCGTGGCATCCCTCCTCAAGGATCTGGAGGATGTAAAGATATGCTATGTCACTCTTAACAAGCCCATGGATGCGCTCCTTCGCGCGTTCTCCCATGAAGGCATCAACACCAAGAACATGTTTTTCATTGACGCAGTCACAAAGAAGGAAGCCCCAAATGCCATCATGGTCTCTTCTCCTTGCGCCCTCACCGAACTCAGCATCGCAATCTCTCAAGTCATGAAAAGCAATGCCTTTGACTTGCTGTTCTTTGACTCTTTATCAACCCTCAATGTCTATGCAGCCAACAACACAAAGGAGCGCTTTACATCATCAATCATCAGCAAGCTGAGGTCGGTGAATGGAAAGGGAGTGTTCACCTGCATTGACCAGGACTCCAACTCAGAGTTTATCGCCCAATCCTCCTTGTTCATGGATAAGGTTATGAGGTTTGATGATGTCGCAAAAGGCCTCAGCCAGCAGACAACCAGCCATGCCGCCATTGCAGCCCTTGGCGTCATTGGCATCCTGGCAGGCAGCATGTTCCTTGGCTCAACAGCCCCGACAGGATTTGCCATAGGAGGCTCGGGGCAGCCGGTATCGCCTTTTGCATCGCTTGCGCTTGTCAGCGTCTTTGTGGTTGCGTTGGCGTTTGCCTACAAGACCATACGGCCAGGCCAGTTCCTGGTTAAGGCAAGGCAGATTAAGGAAGAAAGAGTTTCTCCAAAGGCCAAGATGCGCCTCCAGAGGGAATTCAAAGGGAAGATACGCAGCTGGCTCAGCAACCTTAAGCAGATGGTTGTGTTCTGAGCGGTTACCTATTTCTTCACATTTCTGGCAGTGGGAAGGTGAAACCTAATCCAAAGGTTTAAATACATATGTGTATTGAGTGTGTATAATGCCTGAATCCCAAAGGATAAATATCACGCTTCCAAAGAAGCTGGTTCAGAAGTCAAGGGTTTTGATAGAAGAAGGGCTCTACTCTAATTTTTCCGAGTTGATCCGGGAAGGGATAAAGGACGAGATTGAATTAAGCAAACCCCAAATCGACAAAGTGAAGCTTCTGAATATATGGTTCCGGGAAGAGGAACATAAAGGCTTTGATACATCCCATCTTAGCAGGGAAGATATCATTGCACGTCTCAGAAAAACAAGGGATCAGATATGGAAACAGAGATATGAATCTCGATGAGAAAGATAGTGTTAGACAGCAATGAGTATGTTTTTCATTTTACCAATAGGTCTCAGTTCTTGCCTGAGCTTACGAGGACCCCGGACATAAAAATCTTCATTAATAGTCTTATCTTTAGGGAGGTGCTTCAGAATATTTCTAAGAGTTCGATAAACCCATTCATCAAAATGCTGCAGGATCCTGTATTCGTTGCAATTGGGGTCGTACCGGACACATTAATAAACAAATACAGCCTGCTCGGATTGAAGAAGGGCGATACGGTGATTGCGGCGCTTTGTGAGTTTGTGAATGCAGAATGCCTCATAACTGAGAATCGCCACTTTTTAAGGGAGGTCTCAATAGGGGCCTTCACAATCCTCTCCTCAAAAGATTTTATGAAGGGGGTGTCCTGAATATGCCAAATACACAACTTCGACATCCCGTTCCTTGTGACAAGGAGCTTCATCCACAACGTGGCAATCTCTCCTTTCACCATGAAGTTCATCATAGACTTAAGAGATAAAGTAAACGCCTACCGCCGCGGCCATTCGAGAGGAACGCTAAAAGATTTTGGCAAAGTCCTCGGATTTCCTGCAGATATGGATGGCTCTGAAGTAGCAGGGCTCTGCAAAAAAAGGACTGGGAAACCCTCAAGAGATACCTGGCTTCTGATCTGGAAATCACAGATGCAATGTATAAGAGATTGAAAGAGACGAATATCCTGTATATCAATAAGTGGTAGTCCTCTCATTTCTCACTCCATAAAATCATCTCTGCCCTCTTCGTAACATTCCCTGATGTAATTGACACAATCCCGCCTTTCAGCACAACAGGCTCTGCTGCCAAGGTATATTCCAAATCAAGCTGGGTCATGTTTGCCTCAATCCCGGAAGAGAGCAGCTTAAAGACTCCGTCGATCCCTAAAACCTCTCCGTACTTGACTTCAACATCGCCATCCAGCAATGTAGCAGCAAACTGTTTCCCATTTCCTTTATCATTGTTCTCTGTTGGATCAACGGTTCTCGATCGCGTACAGGTAAATCCCAGGCTGTCTTCCCAAGTAAGGGTTAGTGCCGGCTGCCCTGCATCATTATTTGCTGCCTGACAGCCCTCCTCATCAGCAATCGTCTGATTAGGGCATGCAGCATCATTACAGCTAAACGTCCCATTGATGAGGATATACGCAGTTACGCTTTCAATGTAATTCACAGGAGTAGGCATCGTGTACACTGAGATATTAGGCCCCTCAAAAGCGACAGTTGAGTTATACGGCCCAATCAGAAAAGTGGTATTCATTCCTGTCAGCGCAATCTCAGCATTCTGCTTCGCAGCATAGGCCCCTTGAACAAGCGTCTTATACGAATCAGCATACACGCCATAGCTTCTCGCAGGAGAAGCAAACAGTTGGTCAAACTTCACAGTAACTGTTGCGCCTCTTGACAGTCCCTCAAAGATGACCTCAAGCAGGTCATAATAACTATTGCTCACAATGTCATCATACATAAACGCAAATTTATCTCCGAATCCGGAATTCATCAGGCTCTGCGCCCCTTTATTCCTGTCTGCAATAGAGCCTGCAAGCAGAAATACTGATAAAAGCAGGAAAATAGTTGCGGCAGTGAACAAAACTCCTTTCTTGCCCGGCCTATGCCTCACGAGGAATTTCATGATCTAAACCCCATTCTCGCTTCAGCATAATAGCTGGTGAAGTCTGTGACAAATATCCTCCTTGCAACCACCGGATCTGAAACCGCGCAGTCTCCCTGGCTTGACAGGACGCCTGCAGTGGTGTTCCTATACAACGTAATGTTTCCGCAAATATGAACAGGCAGCGCATCCAGAAAATTATCCAGATCAGC
Source organism: Candidatus Nanoarchaeia archaeon (assembly GCA_035290625.1). Lineage (NCBI taxonomy): Archaea > Nanobdellati > Nanobdellota > Candidatus Nanoarchaeia > Candidatus Nanoarchaeia archaeon. Next base: position 16,533 of record DATDTY010000009.1, on the reverse strand, counting down.
GTTGCTGGAAGTTTCAATAGCATCTGCCAATGTGTGATCCTTCTCCAGAACTGTTAAGCTGTCCAATGCAACCTGGTAGAGATTCTGCCTGGCAGAGGAGGGAGAGCCTCCGCTGAGCAACACATACGTTGAGGTAATCAGGATCCCCCCTATCAAGACCGCAAGCAAAGCATCCAGGGTGAAGATAAATCCGTTCTTATCCAAGGAGGCTCACCTTCAGGATAACCTCTGCCCAGTCTCCATTCAACAATGCATACCTCCTGAGCTGCAATACCTCATCACCTGAAACATTGGCTCCAAGAGAATAGTTGAAGGTATATTCGCTTCCATTATAGGTGTTCAGGGTCACGCTGAAATTATATGCATCCAGGCCAAGGCTAGATTTTGTTTGATTGTAATTTGATTCATTCAGTGAGAAAATCTTCTTTTCATCGATGACCCAGGGACCGTCAAAGGTGAGGCTATATGAATTATTCTTTGAAATACCCAACGAGGTTAGATTTGAGGGATCAGAGCTCCAATTTGCAGGAACTCCGGGAGTCTCAATCAATGCTGACAAGGCGTAGATGGATGCAAGCTCAAGCTCTGTCCGTATCTCCCTTTGCTCCAGATTCTCAGTGGTATAATCTCCGATAACAAACGATGAGAGCAGTATCCCTATAAATACAAGAAACGCGATGACAAGATCCAGGGAAAACACCTGTGCTCTATTCAATCACGATCCCCCCGGTATTCCGAATCGTAAGTGTCGAATTCAACCCCTTAAGATTCCCGGATATGTTCTTTGTGAGAAGGGAGGTAGCATACTCCCTTGAGCCATATGCTATCACAATCCTCCGGGAAGAAGGATACACCATCATCGAATATGGTGTCCCGTCCTGCAGCGTTGCTCCTTGCTCAAGCGTCGCATTCGCTCCTTGCCCTGCCAAATGCACCTGGTTGATGAGGGAAGCGACCTGATCCGCTTTCTGCTTTGCGTACAGCCTTGTTGAATGCGCCTCAAAAGAGGTATCCCTCTTGTCAGCCGCAACAAAGATTCCTACAAGAACAATCAAAGCTATCCCTAAGGCAATCATAAAATCTGTTGAGACTTGCGCTTTCATGATACGTACGTCACATTGTAATAGAGTTCATCAATCAGGCACTGCTTGCTTCCCTGGTTGCTTCTCGCCTGATGCCTGAGATGCGATCCGTCAATGCCTGATCCGAAAAAGTCATTGCATCCCCATCCATACAGCGAAGTCACATTCTGGCAGAAGGTTGCAGAAGGCTCTGAGGTATAACACGTATTGTTGACGTCAGCCCATTGGGGCCCAACATCAGTAGCGTTCCAGACATCTGAGACCGTGTCAACAGCATACAATACCCCGATCTCAGAATCAAACCCAACAACATTTCCATTCGCTCCATTCATATCAGAGGTCATAAGCTCCCAAGTTGTTCCATTGTCTCCTGACTTGAAAGTATCCTGGCTTCCGTCGATGATGAAGAGGCTGTTGTTGCCATCAGCAATCGCATGGCCGCTATTGCTATCCCCTGCTCCGTTGAAATCATCATTGATTTTGCTCCATGTGGACCCAGAATCTGTAGAGCGATAGACATCCTGATCCCTTAAAATATACAGGAAATCATTGTCATCAGCGGTCATGTCTGCAGTTCCTGAATCTGTGTCAGCTCCGCTATAGTCAGAGTTCACCAGAGTCCATGTTGAGGCATTATTAGTAGAGGCATAGACATCAGCTTTGTTGTCAACAACAAACAATGCATTGCTTGAATTTGATGCCATGCCCATGATATCCCCTCCTGCTCCGTTCATATTCGCTGCTGCCTTTGTCCAGATTAGGCCATTATTCTTAGAGATCCAGATATCCTCGTCTCCTTCAGCAATGTAAAGATTGCCATTAGGGGAACCCGCAAGATAAAGCGGTGAATTGCTCTCGCCGCTGTAGTCATTCTCGATCTTTGTCCAGGACATGCCTTTATCGGCTGACTGCCATACCTCCTTGTCATCCTCAACAAGGTAAAGATTGCCGTTTGGATGGGCCGCTAAATCCACAACATTGTTTGCCTCAGCGCCGTTGTAATCATCCTTGACAAGCGTCCATTGCTCAAAATCCCTTGCAACCTGGATCGAGCAGTCTGTTGGCCCAGAAGCAGTGATATACCACTGGAAGCAGACCTCAACATCCAGTATCGAGTTGCAGTCATTGACAGAGGAGCTGGAATAGCTCAATTGCACTCCGCAGTATTGCAGATTGCCTGCATTATGATCCTCATACTGCCCGTCATCGCATCCGGCTGCATCAGAGAGGCATGCTCCAGGATACGTTCCATCGCAATTGTCAGGATACGTTCCATTCGTTGTTTCGCCCGCAGCAGCTGAACAGCTTTGGCCTGCAAGCTGCAGTGTTGTGGTTGTTGTTATCACGCAGCTGCTTGTGCCAAACGCAAGGCATCCTGCTTGGCAAGCAAGCGTTCCGCTGCTGTACCCCTGTGAAGCGCAGCTCTCTCCTGCAAGGTCTGTTCCGTCGCATACTTCTCCGGATTCCTGAAGGTTATTTCCGCATTCGCTGGTATCAGAAACGATGTTCTGGCTTATGACGACAGAGGAAGCCTTGGACTCCACATACAGGTAAGCATTGCCGGGAGTTACCGGAAACGCTCCTGAAAGGTTGAAGCCCAGGCTCCGGTAGACGTTCCTCTCCTTCCCTCCAACATACAGGTTCATCAGAATCAGGTTGTTGGTGATGTTGATGTAATTCACTTCCTCAGGGAAACTGACATACACCCGTGTCCTGCTTCCTTCTCCCTGCTGGTACACCATCTCAGCGGCATCTGCAAGGCTATCAACAGCATTCCTCGCTTTTCTCTGCTCCACCTGGCCTGAAACGTTTGTCTCAACGTCAAAAAACAGCCCCATAATGCCCAATAAGACAACCAAGCCCACAGCAAGAATGATCATCAGCTCCACTGCAGACTGCCCCCTCTTTTCTCGCATGGCTAAGCCCGAATCTCAGGAGTATAAAAAAGTGCTGTTTTATAAAGCGCACTTTCTGCTGTGCTTGGCGTGCTTCGATTGGAAAACCATTGCGTAACCTTTAAATAAACTCTATTTTTTTTCTGTCTTATGAAGGTCAGCTGCATCATTCCCGCCTATAACGAGGAATCCACCATTGTTAATGTCCTGAGGAATGCCAAGAAAGTGAGAACCATACATGAAATTATCGTTGTTGATGATGGTTCCACAGACAATACGTACAGGCTCGCAAAATCAGAAGGCGTTACCGTTGCCAGGCATGCACGCAACATGGGAAAAGGTGCTGCAATAAAAACAGGCATTTCGCATGCCAAAGGGGACATCCTGCTGTTCTTAGATGCGGATCTCTATTCGATATCTCCAAAGAACATTGCAGCCATTCTGCAGCCTCTGAAGAACGATGATGCCGATTTTGTTAAAACCTCTTTTACGAGGGCAAGGGGGAGGGTGACAGAGCTTGTGGTGAAGCCGCTTTTTAGGGTAGTTTTCCCATTTATGCATTTCAGCCAGCCATTGAGCGGCCAGTTCGCAATGAAGAGGGGTTTGGCAGACGAATTGCGTATCGACGATGCTTGGGGAGTTGATATTCAAATATTGCTTCAGCTGGTTAAGAAGGGAGTGAGAATAGCTGAGGTCGATATTGGGAACTTAATCCACAAAAAGCAGCCTCTGGAAAGCCTTACAGTGATGTCAGAGCAGGTCATAAAGACAATTCTGTCCGAATTAGGAATCATAGCAAACAAGCATAAGCTGGTAGTATTTGATTTTGACAACACCTTGGTGAGGGAAAGCAGCATTGAAGTGCTTGGCAAGGAGATGGGGTTTAGCGCCGAGCTCCAGCGATTGCGCAATCTCCATCGTAAGAAAAGGATAAAAGACCATGAGATCACCCTTGCACTTGCGCAGATCCTCAAAGGAAAAACAAGAATGGAGATTGAAGATGCATGCAGGAATATTCATCTGAGAAGGACTACGGCAAAGGTTATTGACTTGCTTAAGAGAAGGCAATACCGGGTGGGGATTATCTCTGTGGCGTTCTCTCCTGTTGTTGAATATTTTGCAGAGAAGATAGGTGTAGATGCCAGTAACGTCATCTGCCCGCGGCTTGTATTTGACAAGGACGGAATATGCACCGGAGAAGTAATAGCAAAAACGCGGTATCACTCAAAGTGCTGTGACAGGATTCTTTGCAAAGCGTATGCTGCTAAAGATCTCATGGAACGTTTGGACGTCAAGCCGGAAGAATGCGTCGCTGTTGGGGACGGGAAGACCGATGAGTGCCTCTTTCGCGCCTGCGGCCTGGCATTGGCGTACCGATCAGATGTCCCAACAGGAGATGTTAAGATTCTCAATCTGGCTGAAGTATTGCTTTATGCCGAGTAGGTCTGCTGACCCAAAATACCTTCAGTGAGCTCAAGACGATGGTAAACACGATCGCTGAGAATATGATCTTTGCCAGGAGCTCAGCATCCTGGAGATGATACTGGATTGCCAATTGCCCTAAGACTGCCGCAGCCAGTCCGCGCGCAAAAAGCGACTGCACTACTTTTGCATCATAGGGTGCAAGCTGCCTCGTCAGAATTGATGAGCTAGTTCTCAGGAACATCACAACAACCGCTATAATCGCGCCAATCATCAATGCCGTGCTATCCGAGAAATCCAGCAATACGCCAATATAGACGAAGAAGAAGGTCTTCAAAAAGAATGATATCTGGGAATAAAACAATTCCTCAGTTGGTGTAATCACCGAAGTCGCATGGCTGCCTTTGATCAGCGAAGTGAGTTTTTTTGAGTTGCGCAGGACCAGGCCGAAAAAGAGCGTTGCGATCGCACCGTTTCCATTCAAATATTCTGTCACAGTATAGAGAAGAAGCAAATACGCAATCGTAAGCATATAGGATTTGTTTTTCTTGAAAACCTTGCTAATGATGACAATCCAGAAGGTTCCAGCAATCACTCCGAAGAATCCAGCCACAGCAAACAGGCTTGCTAACGTGCTGGCAACAAATTCGAGGCTGAATGTATGCAAGGTTATGATCTGCATCACGGTAATGGCAAAAACAATGCAGAGCACGTCAGTGATCGCAGATTCCAGGGTGAGGATAGAGTAAGTCTCCTTCTTTATCTTAAGATTCTGTATTATTGGAATGACAAATGCCGAAGAGATCCCGCCCAAGATCACGCCAAGAAGCAGGCTATACAAGGCACCGAATCCAAAAAGCATCCCCACGCCCGTAATCGCAGCTGCAGAAACTCCAAAATTATATACAGCAATAAGCACGCCTCTGCCCAATCCCTTGGCAAAAGAGCGTAAGTCCATAGTAAATGCCCCGTCAAAGAGCAGGAACAACAGCGCAAATGTTGTAAAGGCGGGAGCCACAGGCTCCAGTGACTCCGGAAACACGAGCCCCAGGCTATAAGGGCCTAAGATGAGCCCAAAGACGATCAAGAACAGAACGTCAGGGATTCTAAGCCTTTTGAACAGAAACTCAGCAATGAACCCAAAGAAAATCACAACGCTTATCGCCAGAAAAATTGATAACACCTCTGCCATACTGCAAACATGGCATAGGGGGTATATATTATTTTCTGAATGCGTAGGCTGCGTTCAAAATCTTCCTTTCAAATGCCCCGAAGATCGCGTATCTCCGCAAATCAGATTTAGGAGCCGGTTTTACAGAAACCAATATATGCTTCAAAGGATACCAGAGATGTATGGTAAAAACCAAAAACCTTTTATACTAATACGTATTAGATGCGTACTATGGAAACCTTCAGGAAAACCGTATCCAAAGGCAGCAGGTTCAACCAGATTTATGTCCCGAAGCATATGGAGAACCTCATTGAAGTGGGGGATGAAGTGGAAGTGAGACTGGTGAGGAAGCAGAGCCAGTTGCATTACTCCCATGGTCTGAAGAAGTTGACGCCGTTCAAAGAAAATGTCGTTAAAAATGTATTTTCCTTGGTAAAGGAGGCGGATGTTTGTTTCATAGCCATAGTCGGATCTTTTTTGACCGAGAAAATTGATTATAATGATATCGATGTCGTCCTCATCACAAGCAAAACGGATCACCGGCTTGAAGATGAAGCATATGGCAAATTAATCGAAAACATCAATCTTAAATTCCATGTGCTTGCCATAGAAGAGAAGAAATTCTGGGATCTGCTAAAAGTATGCCCATTGACACGGTCTATGTTCAGCAGGTTTATATGCAATCACCCATTAGTGCTGCCCCCCGAAAAGGCGGTTGATGAGAGGCACTTACGATTCCTCCTCATGATGCCCTACGATATGCTCGAGATTGACCTCAGGGGCAGGGCATTTTTTGACAGTATAAGGCGATTGATAACGATTGAGCGTTTTCTGAGGAACCAAAGTTTAGAGGGGGCATCAATAAATAAAGAACTAAAAAGATTGGTAAAAGAGCACACCTACAATATGATGCGATCCAACGAAAGGCTTGAGAAGAGCGCACTTGAGTTTTTAAGAGGAATAATAAAGACAAAATTAGGGACTATTGAAGAGCTAATGAGAGACTGAAGAATATTAAAAATTAACGACCTCCATTATAATCCCAATCAACGAGGATCAATTCAAAAATCATCAAAATGGGGAAAAAGAGCGATATTCAGGAATTGGTAAATTTGATGGCAAAGGCTTTGAGGCACCATATAGGCTCCCAAGTAAATAAAAATGAGTTCTATGCTGCAAAATACGCTAAAGATGCTGAAATCATAATGAAGGAAGCTGAAACTGTCGGGATGAGGCAGAATTGGAATAGAGAGGATAAGGAAAAAATAAGAAAGAGGCTGAAAACAAAACTCCGCAAGGAATTGGAGGAAAAAGAGTTCTTGGATGACCGGAAGTTTGAGATCATGGATGAGGAGATTGCGAAAGCCCTGAAAAGTTTCAGTCTGGGGTACTAGTTCTCTATGTTTCAGGTTGCATTGAAAAGTCATGCAGCGCCCTCTCGTGAGCCATCTTAAAATAAGACAGCAGAACGACAAGGGAGTTGCCACCTTCGGGGAATGCCGCGGTTCTGCCTGACTTGCGCATGGCGAAATGCTCCGAAGGAGCGACCAAAAATGCGAAGCATTTTTGAGTACTGGCGTTGCCGAGCGAAGCGAGCAACTTTTCAATGCAACCATGTTTCAGAAACCAATATATACCTCAAAGGATACTGCCTTCGCATGGCCAAGGAATCGGGCCTGGACGCCCTGAAGAAGCTTCCTGCTGACCGCCGCATCGAGGAGCTGAAGAAGCTCATTGAGAAGGAAACCCAGGAGCTTGCGAAGGCAAAGAAGGTATTGAGCGCTTCAGAGAGGGAGATCCAGGACAGCATCCAGCAGCAGAGGTCCAGCCGCGAGGAGGAGCGAAGCATTTCCTCGCTTGTGAGGGAAGAGGCCGCTGCCCCGCTTGAGGAGACGGTTGCCCAGCAGAGCATCTCAGACCAGGCCATTGCTGAGGAGCGAAGGCTGCTTGACAAAGACTATGTCCATGGCATGAGGACAGAGCGCCTCTATGCTGCAGCATCACACCTCCAGGAGCATGTCAGCCAGAAGGGCTACATCAGCGAAGATGAGCGCAGAGAGGCCTATACGCTCAATAAGGAGTTTGAAGAAAGGCGGGAAGCGATGGCGCAGGGAACCTATGCGACCGGCGAAAACATTTCTGAGCTCCTCAATATTGGCGAGAGCATTGCAAAATCCTTATATAGGTCTACAGATAGGGCTACAGGAACAGGCTACACGAGGCATGGATGATATTTAACACAGGCTATTACCACTCCATGGACAGGCAGAATCCCGAGGGCAGCCTCAGCTCCCTTGGATTAGGAATCAAGGATATAGGGATGAGCGTTCCTTTGGGCATTGCAGCAGGAGATGTCCAGGGAGTTAATGCAAAGATACGCCAGGGAACTGGCAACATCGAGATCCAGTTTGCAGGAGCAGGAGGCGGCCAGCGGAATGCCCAGACTCCTGAAATGTGGGGCAGGGAAGCAAGGCAGGCCCTGGAGGAGATGGGCAGGGCAAACGAGGTAAACTTCAATGTGCATGCAACCTTCAGGATTGGGGGTATGGCAGGCCAGGACCAGCACGGAAACTTCAACGACAGCCACAGGAAGTTCTCAGTTGATGAGGTGAAGCGCGCAATCCATTTTGCAGCAGACACAGCCAGGGGAGGCTCTGTGGTGATCCACACAGGAGAGTTCCAGCGCCCGATTTCAGAAGAGCCCTGGGCTGAAGGGGGAAAGCTCTTCAGGTCATTCCATGAGGAGCCTGAAAAAGCTGTCAAGGCTCTTGTGGACACAAGAACAGGCCAGGTGCTCCAGCAGATCAGGAAGAACCAGATTGTTGCGCGAGCAGCGTGGGAAAGGGCACCAGACGACTATGAGTACGTTTCTCAGAAGGATTATGATCCATTGGGAATAAGGAAAGGAGAGACTATCTTTGTAAAAAAAGATGAATACGTTGATTACGAAGGGAACAAAGTCATATTTAAGGACCGTGTTCCAAAATACAACAAGGCAGAGAATCGGTTTGAGATTATCTGGCAGTCTTGGGATGATATGGTCAAGGAGGCAGAGGAGAGAAATAAGCAAAAGGAGAAAGAGCTTGGAAGGCAGTTGTTGCCTGATGAGCGGCTTACTCCAGAGGAAACCTTTCTGATTGCAACCACAGAGACTCAGGAGAGAATCGCCAAGGGCTGGGCTGGAGCGTACGCGCAGGACCTTGACAAAGAGTTTGAAAGTCTTGAAAAACTAAAAAAAGCCAGGGACTTCCAGGCAAAGGTGGAAGCAGGGATATCTGAAGAGGAGAAATGGAAGCTGCTTAAGCGTATAGAATCAGACTCGCATGGGTTTTTGCCTCCTGAATACAAGATGCCTTTGGAAATCCTTGATGAGCAGATCCAACGACTGAGACAGAGAATTGAAGATCACAGGGAGATGGTCACAGGCCAACAGCAGAATGCAGAGGAGCAGCGCATCATCCGGGAGCATGCTGTCAGCGCAGAGAAATATGCATTGAAGCGAAGCTATCTCTCCTATGCAGAGGCAGGCATCTACGCCATGGAGGAGACAAAGGTTAAAAGACTGCCCCGGCCGATTGTTGTAACCATGGAGCACATCTTTCCTGAAAGCTATGGCGGCCATCCGCAGGAGCTGAAAACCCTTATCCTTGGATCAAGGCAGGCAATGGCTGATCTCCTTCAGCAAAAGGGATATTCAGAGGAACAGGCGAGAAAAGCAGCCGAAACCCACATCAAAGGCACGATTGACACAGGCCATATCAACATGTGGAGAAAATACTACCAGGGAGATGACAAGAGCTTCCACCATTGGATTGTTGACCAGATGGAGGATCTCGCCCAGCACAGGCTTATCGGCAATGTGCACCTCAGCGACAACTTTGGCTACCAGGACGACCACCTTGCTCCAGGCCAGGGATCTTCCCCAATCAAGGAGATCATGGCAGTCCTGAAGAAGCACGGCTACAAAGGAGCTGTGACAGTCGAGCCAGGAGCTGACGCTTCTGTCGACCAGGGAGATTTCCATGGCCTGCTCAAGACCTGGAGGTACTTTGGAAGCAATGTCTATGGCGTAGGAGGAGTTCCGAGAAGCGCCTCAGGCCCGAACAACTGGGCTCATATCGAGCATGGCTACTTCGGAAGAACCTATCCTCCGTATTTCATCTTAGGCGCATATGCCCCTTCCAATGACTGGAGGCTGTGGAGTGAGGTTCAGCTGGAATAGGTAATCAACAAATAGGTAATCAACAATGACTGCTGAAAAACCAGCCTATGCTCAAAATTCCGGCTATGGGAATACCTCCCATCTGGTCACCAGGAAACAGATTCTTTCAATAACAGGCATTGATGACCCTGACCTGACAACATTGCTGAAGGCTGTAAAGCCGGTTCAGGGAAATGGGCACTATGAGTTGGGCAGCCTCATTGCGCATTTTAATAAAAATGGATATACAGACTATTCTGAACTCCTGCAGCAGCTTTGGCACCCGTGGCGCTCTACTACGTATCATGAAAAAGAATCCGCCAAACTTCCCCAAGATCCAATGCCAGCTTCTCCTGCTGATATTCTATCTCTGCCTCAAACTCCGGATGATGCCAATGACAGCCCAAGTCTGCCTGGTCTTGATTACTTCATTCTCCCTCAATCAAACCATGCCCCAAGGAAGAAAAGAAATGGCGAATCACAGCCAGCGCTTGCGAAGTATCTGGCAGAGATGGGAGAGACTGCAATGCTGAGCCCGGAACAGCACTATGGCCTTTTCCAGGCAAAATGTGACGCGGTTGCAAATCTCTATAACGATTGCCTGAACATCGAAGTATTCCGCGATGATCTCCGCGCGCTTTTGAATAGGCTTGAGGGGAACAAAAGCGTCGCAAAAAGTTATGAGGGGCAGCACCGCAGCCTCAGCGAGAGCATCGCTAAGCTCAAAGGAGCAAGGAGAAGGAACCGCCTCACCGGCGAAATGCTGAGAGAAGAATTAGGATATCTCCGGCTGAAGCCACTGGTTGAAAACACACTGGAGTATCTCGGAGATGGCCCGGAAGATCTTGAGACAAAGGCGCTGCTTGAAAAGCACTGCTCAGAGATCAACACGCTGCGCAAGCAGGCTGCCAGTGCCAATCTCCGACTTGTTGTTTCAGTTGCAAAAAAATACCGGCAGACCTCTATTCCCTTGGAGGACCGCATTCAAGAGGGAAACGATGGGCTCATGGAGGCAATTGACAGGTTTGACCATCAAAGAGGGATCAAGTTCGGAACCTATGCTGTCTGGTGGATACGGCAGAAGATCAGCAGGGCAATTGCAAATAATGAGGGCATGGTGAGAATCCCCATTGATATGAGATTCTGGTACGGAGAACACCAAAAGGTGTATAAAACGCTCGGTCATGCCTTGAAAAGGCCTCCAACGACCCAGGAAGTTGCTGACCAAATGGGGCTGGACACAAAAACGCTTGAGAAGAGATTACAGTCATTCCGATCAGAACTCTCACTAGACCAGCCTGTTGGCAACGATTCCGACGATTCCTCTGTTGGCCAATTTATCAAGGATACAACGCTGCCAAACCCGCTGGAAGCCTTGAAAGCTCTGAAAGCTCCCCACAGCCGGGAAACCGTGAATGCTGCTCTTTCCACCCTTACAGAACGTGAGGAAACAGTCCTTCGATTGAGGTATGGGATAGGAACTCGTGGCAAGCAAGACCCGGATCCCATGACTCTGGGCGACATCGGCGCAAGATTTGGCATAACCCGCGAGCGCGTTCGCCAGCTTGAGGAGAAAGCCATCCGCAGGCTTCGTAACCCGCTCCGCAGCAGAAAGCTAAAAAATCTCTTGGACTAGCCATGGACATCCAGCGAGACCTGAAGTTCAAATCCATTGAAAAAGCCTACAACGATCGGTTTCTCCAGCTTGTGAAGTCAGGAAAATACCCCTGGAAATCCACAGAAAAGGGATTCTGGGGCTGCAGCATCCTGGCTGAGGTCTACGAACTCTTCGAGAAGATCGGGCTTGATTCGTATGCATCTTTTGTTGATTTGGGAAGCGGAGATGGAAGGGTGGTGTTGGTTGCTTCCTTATTCACCAAGGCATGGGGCATTGAGATTGATGATGAGCTGATTGAGGTCTCGAATGCCTTGAAAGAGAAGGTACGCTGCCCAAATGCCGAGTTCAAGAAGACGGACTTCTTTGATGTGGATCTCAGCGCCTATGCAGTGCTCTTCCTCTTTCCTGATAAGCCTTTGGCAGCCCTGGAGGACAAGATCAGAGGTGCAAAAAACAAGCTCATTCTCTACGGCCCTCACTTCCATCCGCTGAAGATGAGGCTGAAGAGGCTTGTCTACCTTGATACGAATAATGCCTCGGTGTATGAAGCTTGACTTGGACTCTCCCCTAGGCCTGAAGATTGCAATCACAGAGAAGCCCAGGCACACATTAAGGCCGAGATAATTATTAAAATGTAACACTTTGGAAGTAACAAAAATTGAAAAGCTTATAAATGGTCATAAATTAGCAGAAGTTAATGACCAATCTAGAATCAAGGACTCATCTAGACTATATGCCTGTGATATCTATACATAACGAAAGGCGCATATTTTTTCGAGTAGCTGAAGAACGAACCACATCTTTCTCAAGCAACAAAGAACGTGGAGCGTTCAATAGAAATGCAATGTTCCAGGCTTTGCCGGAAACCGTCATGGATAAGGCGACCTTGCAGTTAATTCAGGTTGAAGATTTGCATAATGCAATAGACCATACACAAACAGCAGTTGGGTCTGCTGTGCTATTCAGATCGCTTATGCAACCTCAGGTTTCGCTTGATTATATTTTAGCTAAACAGGACAGTGTTAGAGAATTGGAAGCTGATGGTATGTTAAAGAGGGCAGTTGATGATTACTTATTTGAGGTTCAGCAAGGAGAGGCTGCCCTGCTAAAACTCCTAAATCATGAACTCTGGTCCCATCACTGGTATGGAGATTTTAAAGCTGCCAGAAAAACTGTACGAAACATCTTAAAGGCAGCAAAAGGCATCCCAACTCCTGAAACAGAGTATGCCCGTGCATTAGTTAGCCCAATCAGGGCATTTGAAAGCTCACCAATATATCAAATGATGCGAGGTCCACTTTATAGAACATTTACTGGTCCACAGCCAAAAGAAGCACTGGGATTTTTTACTCCAGCATGGATTCTTCGCCCAACACATCTTAGCGCTGGAGTTGTGGGCTTAATGCTTCCTTTTTTTGCCATGACTGCAGGAATTGGGTCTGGATTAATTGAAAGGGGCCCCCATCTCTCAATAGAAGCACTAAATCTTGTTTTTGGAACATTAATGGCATCAATGGGATACGGCTCCTTGATGAAAGAAGATATTGAGTATAACACAGCAATAGCTCCCCTCATTAAGAGAATGTATGCTGATAAGGGGTTTAATGTCGTAGTTGATGCTGTTGGAAAATTAGATGAACTAAGATCTTTCATAGAATATGCAAGAGCGCTTCCTCATGCTACAACGCTGCCATCCATTACAGATGGTGATGCGCACTACTTCATAGCCCAAAACCTACGAAATCCAGTTTTGGGTAAGGGTAACTATCAATTTGTGCCTAATGATGTCCAATTAAATGGTTCAAGATTGACTTTTATTACAGGCCCAAATAGTGGCGGCAAAACAACCTACTGCAAAAGTATACTGCAGAATCAGCTATTGGGACAAATTGGAGGTTATGTTCTTGCTTCAAAAGCAAGTATGAATGTTGCAGATAGAATAGCATATCAGGCTCCGCAATTCGATGCTCTCCAGGATGCGGAAGGAAGATTTGGAACCGAATTAGCAAGGACGAGGGATATCTTTTATGAAACATGTCCCCAAAGTCTGGTAGTCTTAGATGAATTGGCTGAAGGAACAACCATAGAAGAAAAAATTAAGCAGTCACACCTTATTTTAAATGGATTCCACGCAATTGGAAATAACACCATACTAGTGACTCATAACCATCAATTGGTTGATAGTTTCAGGGAGCTGGGCAAAGGCCAATATTTGCAAGCTGAATTTAACGAAACAACCCCGACATACAGGATGGTTCAAGGGACTTCAAGGGAAAGCCATGCAGAACGAGTTGCTGAAAAAATAGGCTTTTCCGAACAAGATATTCAACAGCATTTAATGGAAAAGGGATACCTTAAGCCGTAGTAAGAGTTCTCCAATCTACTGCCTGGCCTGCCAGAAATCGCATACTGCCCGGGCCATCAAACGAGGAGAGAATGAGGGGAGAGTAAATACCCCTCTTCAATAGTCACAAAGCTTAATAAATGCTCTTGAGGTAGGGCTTGGGAGGGGAATGGAATGGAATTCAGAATAGAAAAAGTACTCAATCCAAATATCACAAAGTACAAGAAGAGCGACCTTGATACTGCATACCACTTTGCAACAGAGGTGTCAAAGGAGTTCGGTCATTTTCTCAAGGCAGTGGTCATCTTCGGCAGCGCTGCCCGGGAGAAGGAGCACTCAACACGGGGAGACATCGACATCCTCCTGGTCGTTGATGATGTTTCTGTAAAGCTCACCGCTGAGATGGTGGAGGCTTACAGGGTGATCAGCGAGAAGCTTGTCCTGAAGGTCTCCAAGCGGCTGCATGTTACCACACTCAAATTCTCTTCCTTCTGGGAGTACATCCGCGCAGGAGACCCGATTGCCATCAACATTCTCAGAGATGGGATTGCTCTGGTCGATGCAGGGTTCTTCGAGCCGCTGCAGAAGCTCCTGACAGACGGCAGGATCAGGCCGACCCAGGAGAGCATCTGGACCTATTTCTCGCGTGCTCCGGCAACCATACAGAACAGCAGGTGGCATATGCTCCAGGCAACCCTGGATCTCTATTGGGCAGTCATTGACTCAAGCCATGCTGCCTTGATGAGCCTGGGCGAGATTCCTCCTTCTCCTGGCCATGTTGCAGACATGCTTGAAGAAAGGATGGTGAAGAAGAAGCTCCTTCCCTATGCCTATGCAAAGACTATGAGAAAATTCTATGAGCTGTCGAGGGGAATTCTGCACCGCGAGATCAAGGAGATCTCAGGCCAGGAATATGAGGGTTATTTTAGGGAAGCAGACGAATATGTGAAAGGGATGAGAAAGTTCATCGAAAGGCGTGGCAATCCCTAAGCCCCTAGTAACTAAAACTATATTAAATGGCTTGGCTTTCTTGCTTGCATGCGCTTTGATTCAGAAAAGCAGAAAGCACTAAATACCGATCGCAGCAAAAAAGGCTCAATTGACGAGAAAATAATTCCCCTCCTTGAAAAAATAAACGCGAAGCCAGACCATTACACCACCAGCTCATGCTCAGGCCGCATCCTGGTGATGAAATACGGGAAAAAGAAGAACCAGGCCAAGTGGCTTTTTTCCTCCCATGAGCCGATACAGAAGCTTCCAAGATTCAAAGAGAAAGGGATCCTTTGGCTCAAGGTTGATCCGATGATTGTTCATGTCTGCTGTAGGGGCATTGAATCTGCAAATCGATTACTGAGGGCAGGCCGAACAATCTTCAGGCGAGCAGGAGTGATCAGCATCGCCAGGAAAACAACAGTCGAGATCCAGGGCTCAGAAAAGATGGAGATGCCCATAATGCACAAAGGAAAACTGCTCTACTCAGAGCAGACCATATCTCTTATCCTCCATCAGGCAAATCTCCGCCTGAAGAGGGCGCACAGGCAAATAAGAGCATTTGAGAAGATTGTAGAGTCCTTATGATGAATCCGGCGTTTTGAGAATGCCTTTACCGAACTCACAGCCTCTCCCACACTACCTTCCTGCCCTTCTCCACCTTTTTGATGCGGTGCATTGGAATTGCAACAACCTCCTCGCCGCTCTTTATCTTCAGGAAGCCATCTTCCCGGTCAAGGATATCTGAGAATGAAAAACGTGCCAATGCATGCGACATCCTGTCCTCATAATAGAAATGATAGGAAGATGCCTCTTCATGCGGGTCCCACTTAATCTTGTCGAAGAGCGCCTTGATATGCATCATTGTGAGATGATGAACTCTGCGATCTCTTTTATCATCTTCCTGAAATGCTCCGGTCTTGTGAAGCGGTGATCAGCCCCCTCGATAATGCTCAGGCGTCCGTTCTTTAACAATCTTGCGGTTTTTTTGCTCTGCTCCAGAGGAACCGCCTCATCCTTGGTTCCATGCACAATTAGGACAGGAATCTTTATCTTTCCTGCTCTAGGATATGCAATGTTCCTCTTGCTGTCTTCAAAAAATGCATAGTTAAGCTTATGCGGCTTTGTTGCGGTTGTTCCGAAATAGTACGTCCAGCCCTGGTTTTTCCACTCCTTCAGGTTAATTGCCCTGTTCTCGCTTCTCAGCAATTCCTCAAAATCAGAGACCGGAGCTTTCAAAGCCATTGCATACAGATCCTTTGATTTCGAGGCAGCCATCAGGCTTGCAACTCCTCCAAAGCTTGACCCAAGGAGAGCGATCTTGGTATATCCCAATGCCTTAACATACACGATGGCCCTCAAGATATCATCAACTGCCTCAGAGATGGTGATCTCCTCAAATTTCCCATCGCTGTCTCCATGGCCGAAGAAGTCAAAGCGGAATACCGAGATATTGGCTTTGTTGAATATCGGCTCGAGAGTCTGATACGACTTGGAATCCTTATTGGACCTGAACCCATGAGCCATCACAACAATCTTCTTTTCCCTGCTGTCAGCTGCATCTGAAAGGATTCCAACAAGCTTGTCTCCCTTGCTGTTTGTAAAGACGACATCCTCCTCCATTCTGTGTGGTACGCTTGGCGTACTTTAAAAGGTTTGCCGTCATTGGGGCTCTGTCCTGAATCTCTCTCGGGTTGCCGCGAGCTCGGCTCTTGCTGTTTTCAGCTAAGAGCGGCACCTCGCCCGTAAGGGACACCCCCCTCCGCTGCTGATGTCTCGCTTGATTGAGTCTCGCGAAATTGGCGGCAAC
>DATDTY010000008.1 GCA_035290625.1 Candidatus Nanoarchaeia archaeon | reverse complement strand
GTGAAGCCAAGCGGCTTTTCTAGTGTGAAGAAGTATTTTTTAAGTTCCGGAGTTATTTCCTCTATCCTTGATAAGGCTGCGTTTATTGTCTGGATCATATGCGATTGAGGCTTCTGATTGTTTTTATAAAGGTTTGTTTCGCAATATTTATTAATCCCCCATCATTTTCCGGCCTGATGATCGAGTATATCATCGCATTGAAGCCTGGCGGATCAATCCATCCTCAAGAACTTGTTGACAAGCTAAGGGCTCTTGAGCCGTCTCCTCATGTATCTCTAGAGGCACAGGATCCCCAAGGGGCTGTGAAGATAACCGTTCAGTATACTGGTGATTTAGCGATGATTGGTGGTGTCCTGGCTCCTTATTCGGACCTCTTGGACTTTTATGATGGCCTGCCTGTGAATGTTCCTACTATCACCGATGATCAGATAGAGCGCTTCAATTCTCAGGATCCCTGATTCGGCAGCAGTGAAAATCCTGCTTCGCGGCTGCCGCCAGTTCGCAATATGCTAAGTCCTCTGTATGCATCGACATTCACCCCGATGGGGCTTCCCCCTGAGGTCGATGTGCTTAACCTGTTCTGTTGCTCACAAAGAGGCGGCAGCCCTGATTTTCACTGCTGTCGTTCATTTCCGATATTCTTAAATAACATCATTGATTTTTGGCTGTATGCACTTCAAGCCAATCTATCAAAAGCTTCTGGAGACCGAGGAATACAAGAGATGGAGGAAGGAGCATCCTTCTTTTACTTTGGCGCATGTCTTCTATCTGAATGATGAGGCGAACAAGGACATCTGGCATATTGGATTTTTTGACGCAGGCTCAGACACAATCACAACCTTTGTCATCAAGGAAGAATCCATCAGGATCGTTCCAACAGAGGATGTCTTTAAGGAAGAAAAAGTGGCAATCAAAGAGATTGATGTGGAGAAGGTGAGATTGGAGTTTGATGAGGCATTGGAGAAGGCGAAGGAGTTCCAGAAGAAGGAATACCGGAATGAGCATATCCTCAAAGAGATTTTTATCCTGCAGCATATTGAGCGAGGCCAAGTGTATAACATCACGTTCCTGCTTTCTTCTTTCAAAACACTGAACATCAAGGTTGATGCCGCTTCCGGAGCGATTATTTCTCATCAGAAAGAGGATTTCATTTCCCGATAGGTTTTTAAAGCTCGGGGAGAAAGGAACAGGAGATGAAGCGGCAGAGGAAAAACACGAACATTCTCTGGAACCAGCATTCTCCTCTTCTTCTTAGCATGGTTGCTCTTGCGGTTATGCTCTTGTTCATCTCAAGTAAGCCGCAAGACTTTGCTGGCAAGGCGGGAGATGCCCATGGGTCGGATATTGGCAGCATCACACTCAGGCTCGGACAGCCACAGACTGTTTTTGGCAAGAACGGCCAGCAAACAATGACCTTAGAGCTCATGGATATCTCTGAAGTGGACACTGTAATAAGAGTTGGTGTTGGAGGAAGGGTTGAAACTCTGACAATACCATCGAGAAACTTTGGGGGCTGGTACCAATTCGATGACTTCATGCTTAATGCGGAATCCGCTTATCCGGGAGGCGGCAGCATAAATGTGAAGGCATATCTCTTCGATTCAGAGACTCCTGTTTGTTTTGATGAGGATAATGGGATAAATGTTATTCACCAAGGGTTCACGATTCTTGCCAGTCGTGGAATCGGTGAGGGAATGCCTTTATACTATACTGAATCCGATACATGCGATCCAGACAACCAGACAAATCTCATTGAGTATTACTGCGATAGTAATGAGCTGGCCTCAATTCGAATAGACTGCAGCAATACAGGAAGGGTATGCGTCTATGGAAGATGTTCTGCTCCCTGTGTGGATTCTGATGGAAGGGATCCCTATTTCTCTGGCAGTGTTGACGCTTTTTCTAATGGAAACTTCGCGTCGTTTTTTGATGAGTGCACGCCTCCTGCAAGTGAGGTCTATTCTACTGCAGTTATTGAGAATGGCTGCCAAGGAAATGATTACATTCGGACAGAGATGCCATGCAGGGAAGGAGAGGTTTGCTTCAGAGGAGCATGCATGACTCTTGCGCAATATGAGGCAGCATCGCTCGTTTGCGTTGGACCTGGACCAGCACAGATTAATCCGTATGTACCTGGAAGAGTTTATCTCTATCGCAATCGTAATACAGGAGAAGATGGTTCTATTGAGCCGCTACCAATAGTCGATCAGTACGAGGATTCCTGCATTGATTCCCAAACAGCACGCA
>DATDTY010000007.1 GCA_035290625.1 Candidatus Nanoarchaeia archaeon | reverse complement strand
TATTGACACCAGCACAAAGACGATATCAAACAGTGAGTCGATTCCATAAAACCACCTTGGGCTGAAGATAAGTGTAACCACTGCTGCCTCCAAGCCACAAAACCCTGCGCTGATTTATAAAGATTATGAATCCAAGGGCTCAGTACAAAGTCCGGCATCATTTCTGCGAGCTTCTTCAGTTTCATCAGCACTGCTGACGGAGGGTTGCCCCAATCAAAACGCCCTCTGGCGTTTTGGTGTGCCAAAAGAGCGTAGCTCTTTTTAGCACCTTCGGGGGTGTCAGCAATCACATATACCCTCACAAGCGAGCCGGCGGCTAGCGAGCAAGCTCACCTTGCTCGCTTGCAAGCCACTGCCGTATGACTTTCTACTGAGCCGAATCCAAGTGTGGCAAAAATTTAGCAAAAAAATAAGAAAAAAAAAATAGAAAAACTTACCTCTTCTTCTTTCTTCCGCCTCGGGCCATCTGGGCTTCGCAGACATCCCCGCGCTTGTCAATAAAGTAGAGGCAGCCCGGCTTCCTCTTGATGCCTGCCTTGGCAACAACCTCCTGCTTCTTTGAGGTCTTCTTGCCTGCCCGCGCCATCTGGACCCGAGCGACATCTCCCTTCTTATCCAAGAAATAAAGGTATCCCTTTACTCTCTTGACTCCTGTCTTTGCAATAACTTTTGCCATTGTTTTACCCCCCTTTTAGGTACTAATGGTGTCTGAGCAGATGTCATTTATATATTTTTGTATTCTCTTGACGATACTTCGAGAGGAATGCTGCCTTCGGCCAGCTTCAATCAGGGTTCCAATCCATGAACTCCGGCAATCGGGTCTTGGCTGCCTTCATCCAAACCTTTATAAACAAACAACCCAAAAACAGGCCATGGTTCATATTCGGCGCCATGGAATTATTCTCAGCCCGACAAGCCTCCCCTTTGAGAACAAGGGAGTCTTTAACCCTGCGGTTGCCCAGAAAGGGAACCACCTGCATATGTTCTACAGGGCTTGGAACACCCAAAACCGCTCGACGATAGGATACTGCAGGCTCGATGGCCCCCTCAGGGTTATTGAGCGGATGAAAAAGCCGGTTCTAACATCTTCAGGAAGGTCCGAGTATAGCATTGAAGACCCCCGGATAGTCCACATCGATGGAACATATTATATGACCTATGCTGCCTATGATAAGAAGAATTGCCGGATTGCATGCGCTGCAAGCAAGGACCTTATGACGTGGCAAAAGATGGGAGTGCTCTCCCCTGAGCTCACCTACGATAAGGCAGAGGATCTTTTCAGGCAGTGCAACGGCCTTAAGGAGCGCTACTTCCTCTTCGAATCTTATTTCAAGGATATTGTCGGGAAGAATGTCCTTCTCTGGGAAAAAGACGGCATCCTCTTCCCGCGAAAGATCAATGGCAGGTATGCGCTTCTTCACAGAATACTCCCTGATATCCAGGTCATTTATTTTAGGAAATTCAGCGACCTCACCCCAAGCTACTGGAAGGCCTACCTCAGGAATCTGAGCAGGTATGTTGTCCTCGAATCAGAGTATTGGTATGAGGTCAGGAACATCGGAGGAGGCTGCCCGCCTATCGAGACAGAAAAGGGATGGCTCCTGATTTACCACGGTGTGGACGACATGGACAAAGGCAGGATCTACAGGGCGGGGGCAGCCCTGCTTGACAAGAAAGACCCAACAAAGGTCATAGGCCATCTCAAGCATCCCTTATTTTCTCCGGAGAAGGAGTGGGAAAAAAAAGGGAATGTCCCGAACGTGGTGTTCCCGACAGGGACTGCAAGGTTTGACGGCAGGCTGTACATCTACTATGGCGCAGCAGACAAGCGCATCGCAGCAGTCTCCTGCGACATTGACGAGCTGGTCCACGAGCTGATCCATGAGAAAGACAGCCTGAGCTGAAAAGTCTGATGCACAGCCAAAAGGCTCTGGTGAAAATCTCGCTTCGTTCGGGCAGCATCGAGTTCGCCTTGTGCGTATGTGAGCAAGGAGCGACATATCCCCGTCAGGGACATCCCCCTTGTCGTTGTGGTATCTTTTTGTAAAGAAGGCTCACGGATGATGCGGCCTTCATTTTCACCCGAGCCAAAACAGAGTTCCAAAACAGAGGTTTTATAAAGAACTTCCTCAATGAGCTGGACAATGAAAGGCAGAGAAAAGCCCTCGTTCATCCTCTACGTCAGCACCTTTCCGCCCCGCGAATGCGGAATTGCGACCTTCACCAAAGATTTGACGCAAGCGATGGACCGCAAATTCAATCCAAAGCTGAAATCCAAGATTCTTGCTTTGAACAAAGATGTTAATATCTACAATTATCCCGAAGACGCCATCTACCAGGTGAGCGATACTGATATCCAGGAATACGTCGACGCTGCCAGAAAGATCAACGAGAATGGCGCAATAAAGATCGTCAACATCCAGCACGAATTCGGAATCTTCGGCGGCATCTACGGCGACTACATCATCGCCTTCCTTGAAGTTCTGCAGAAGCCGATTGTAGTGACCTTCCACACCGTCCTGCCCCAGCCCGAAGACAAGCTGAGGAAAGTCGTTCAGGGAATTGCAGAAAAGGCAAGCCACATCATCGTGCCTACTGCAACTGCTGTCGACATTCTCCGGAATGACTATGGCATCTCCTCAAAGATCACCGTTGTCCCTCACGGCATCCCGGCATGTCCTTTTGTTTCCAGCAGGAAGGAAAAAGAGCGGTTGGGATTTGGAGATAAGATTGTCCTGACCTCCTTCGGCATGATGGGCCCTGGCAAAGGTTACGAGCACGTGATCCAGGCCCTTCCAGAAGTTGTTAAAAAACACCCGAATGTGGTATACCTCATCATTGGCCAGACTCACCCAGTGGTGAGGAGGGAGCAGGGAGAGAGCTACCGGAACGAGCTTACCGAGAGGGTTAAGAGCTTCGGATTGGAGAAAAACGTTAAGTTCTACAATAAATACCTCCGGCTTCAGGAGATTGTGCAATACCTCAAGGCAACAGACATCTACATCTCCTCGTCTTTGAATCCGAACCAGATTGTAAGCGGAACATTGGCATATGCCATGGGATGCGGCAGGGCAGTGGTTTCCACTCCTTTCCTCCATGCGCAGGAGGCAGTAACTCCGGATCGCGGCATTCTTGTGGATTTCGGAAAGCCGAAGCAGTTCACTGATGCCATTACCAAGCTGATCACCCATGAGCAGCTGAGAAAAGAGATGGAAAGAAATGCTTATGCAGCAACGCGCAAGATGCTCTGGCCAAACATAGCTTTATCCTATATGAATGTATTCAAGGAGGATATAGGGGCAAGGGATGAGAAGAAGCTTCCAAAGCTCAAGCTCACGCATCTCATGAGGATGACAGACAGATTTGGCGTGATCCAGTTCTCTAACCACACTGCTCCGGACAAGGCCTCGGGATACACCTTGGATGACAATTCCAGAGCCTTAATTGTCTGCTGCAGGAGATACAAGGACAGGCAAAGCCCGGTCATGCTTCGGCTAATCAGGACATACCTGAATTTTATCAGCTACGTCCAGGCTCCGGATGGAAAGCTTTACAATCACGTTGATCATGACAGAAAGATTAACATGCAGCACTGGAGCAGAGACGCCCATGGAAGGGCAGTCTGGGCGCTTGGATACCTGATTTCCCGGCCTGAAATCTCCCAAGACCTGAAGCAGCAGGCGGAAGAGACCTTTCGCAAAGCATTGGCTCCTGCGAATGGACTGACAGAGCCGCGGCCAGCCGCCTTCATGATCCTTGGGCTGTATCTCTGCAATGCCGTCAGGCCAGCCCGGCAGATCCGAAATGCTATCCAATCGTATGCAGACCTGCTTGTCAGCTTGTTTAAGTCAAATAGCCAGGAAGACTGGGAATGGTTTGAAAGCAATTTGACCTACTCCAACAGCAAGCTTCCTGAAGCCCTGCTGTTTGCATATGACGCGACAAAGAATCAGGAATACCTCAGGGTTGGAAAAAGGGCATTGGACTTCCTCATCTCCATTACCTTTGAAAAAGGGACATTTGTGCCTGTAGGCCAGAACGGCTGGTATTTCCGCAACGGTCAAAGGGCTCACTTCGACCAGCAGCCAGTTGACGCCTCTTCCATGGTCCAGACCTTGGTTGCAGCCTACGCAATCACCCAGGATAAGGACTATCTTGACAAGGCAAGCATCGCATTCCAATGGTTCCTCGGAAAGAACTCGCTCAGGCAGATGGTGTATGATGAGTCCACAGGCGGATGCCAGGACGGAGTCGGAGAATCCTCGATCAATCTCAACCAAGGGGCAGAGTCGACGATTTCTTACCTTCTTGCGAGGCTTGCCCTTGAAGGAAAGATGAGGCACGCGTAAGGCCATCAATCGGGCTCAAAGCGGAAAAAGTGTCTTACAAGAATTCAGAATATCGTAAACTTCCCTTCCTTCATAATGCACTTCCCATCAACATACACTGCCCCTTCTTTTCTCAGGTCCTTGATCATATCCCAGTGGAGCGCCGAATCATTGACCCCTCCTCCTTGCTTATACGCCATTCCTAAGGCAAGATGGATCGTGCCTCCAATCTTCTCATCAAACAGGATCTGCTTGACAAACTTCTTGATGCCGTAATTGATCCCCCAGCCGAATTCTCCTAGATATCTCGCTCCCTTGTCGATGTTCAGCATTTCATTGAGGTATGCTTCATTCTTCTTTGCTGTTGCCTTTACAACCTTCCCCTCCTTGAACTCCAGCCTGACGCCATCCACTTCTCTTCCCCCATAAATGGCAGGGAAATCGTATTCGATATGCCCTTCCGTGGAAGTCTCAACTGGCGCAATAAAGCACTCGCCATCCGGAATATTCCTGTTCCCGCAGCATTTGATTCCTTCCCTTCCCTTGATGGAAAACCTCAGGTCAGTGTTCTTTCCAACAATATGGACATCATTCCCCTTGTCAAGAACCTCCTTGAGGATATCCTCTTTCCTTGACATCTCGTCATAATCAACAAGACAGGCTCCGTATACAAAATCCTCAAATTCCTCTAGGCTCATCTCAGCATCCTGGGCAAGGGCTTCTGTAGGATAGTCAAAGATGACCCAATTGTCTTTCTTGAGGGTAATCTCAGAAATCTCCTTTGTCACAAGCCTGCGTTCAGCCTGCTTCTTTGGATTAATCGAGCTCATCTCCCGGGTATTCCGGTCGCAGCTGATCCGGATCATCCCGTCAACATTCCTTGCTTCGTAATCAGCGATTTTCGGGTAGGTGGTTAGGACTTCAGGAGGAGCATGCTTGAAAAATGTATACGCAAATCCCGGGAGATCAACATCCACTCTCGGTATTGCTCCCTTCTCCAGAATCAGCCTGCAGGTCTCCAAAACAAGGCTCTTCGCCTCGATCCCGCATGTTATCTTGATGATATCTCCTTTCTTAACTGTGAGAGAATGGTTCACAAAGATGTGAGCCAGCTTCTTCTCCCGCTCATCAATCATAACGGGAGTGTTTTTTAGGGGGATTTATTAGTGTTATGGTTTTTGCCGCCCAACTAGTATAAGACAAAAATAACGCATAGTTTATATAGTATCTGTGTTTTCTTGTTTGCATGTTAAACCTTCAAACACGCGAACTTGTCCTTAAGTGGGCAAACCAAGGGAAAACACAACAGGAAATCGCTGACTTGGCAGGAT
>DATDTY010000006.1 GCA_035290625.1 Candidatus Nanoarchaeia archaeon | reverse complement strand
GAGGTAAGACCGCATCGAAGCTTACGCTTCGAGATTCTGGAAACTCCAGAGCAGGCATTTGTCAGGAAGATGAAAAAGGAGGCTTAATAAACATGAAACGAATTAAGCTATCGAAGGGAAATACTTTCAGGATAGCACAGTAGTTGTTCTAACCGATACATTTAAAAAATTCCACAAAAGCCTGAAGGCTATGCTCGGAGTCCAGATACTTGGCGTGTTGTTCGCAATGTTCATGATGTACTTGGCATTTCTTAACAAAAAGCGCAGCCATTTTACCAATAAAGAGTACCTTGCCTGGATGTTCTTATGGATATTTTTTATTCTTATCACACTCTTCCCAACAGCCCTCAGCGGCTTTGTTGTAGACATCATTGCGCTCCAGCGGCCGCTTGATTTTTATATCATTGCAGGCTTCATGTTCCTCATAGGATCCCTGTTTTATACCTATGCCTTGGTTCGCCAAAACCAGAGGAAGCTTGAGGAGATTGTAAGAAAAACTGCATTTGAAAGCGTCCAAAAGAAGGCTCAGTAGCAAGTCTGGCACCCTTTCAGCGAGCTTCCTCACAATCATAAGCTGGGCTGACAGAGGGTTGCCTCAATCAAAACGCCATCGGGCGTTTTGGTGTGCCAAAAGAGCATGGCTCTTTTTAGCACCTTCGGGGATGTCAGCAATCGCAGCTGCAGGCACAAGCGAGCCGGTGGCTAGCGAGCAAGCTCGCCTTGCTCGCTTGCAAGCCACTGCCGATTGACTTGCTACTGAACCTCAAAAGAAATAAGATTTAAAAGACCAGGCTAGTTCTGCAGGCAAATGCGCTATGATATGATTAAACGTATAGACAGGTATGTGGGGAGCTTCCTTACTTCCATTCTTGCAAAGATCCCAAGAAGGAAAGCCAAGATACCTGAATATCCTCGTATCCTGGTGATTATGTTCTGGGGCATTGGATCAAACATCTATGTCCTGCCATGCATTCGTGAGATAAAAAAAAGAATCCCGGGAAGCAGGATAACGGTATTGGCTCCAGAGAAGAATAAGGACTTGTTCTATTCAAACCCCGATATTGATAATCTCATTTTTGTTGATCTGGACATGAAGAGCCTTTTCAGATGCTTTCGGGCAATAGTGGGCAAATTTGACCTCTGCCTTGATTTCGAGCACTGGCTGATGATCTCATGCATATTTTCATATGTCGCCGCTCCCTTCCGGATCGGCTTTGGGAATCTGAAGAGGAGGGCCAGGCTTTATTCACAAAGTGTCATATTTGACCCAGAGAAACACGCATTGCTGAATAATCTGGAGTTTGTCAAGCCGTTGGGAAATGGAGATGTTGATGACAGCCTCGTGAGGATCGCAACTTCGGAAGAATCTGTCTCATTTGTCAAAGCATTCATAGCAAGGAACCGCATAACCAAGAAGATTGTTGGCATCTGCCCTGGCTCTGGGCCTGCTGTCCCTGAAAGGAGATGGAAAGCTGAGAGATTCGCTGAAATTGCAAAGACTCTTATTGAGCATTCCAACATGGATATTGTTTTTATTGGAGTAAAGGAGGAGCAAGCACTGATTGAGTCTATCCAGAAGACGATTCCTCATACAACCTGGCATACCTGCGGGTTTAAGCTTGGCCAGACAATAGCCTTTGTTGACCAGTGCTCCCTTATCATCTCAAATGACACTGGACCTGTTCATCTAGGAGCATCGCAGGCCATCCCCACAATAGGTCTTTACGGCCCAGAGAGCCCGGTCATTTTTGGCCCCTATGGGCCAAGGAGCATCTCTTTGTTCAAGCCAGCTCCAGGATACCCATTCATCAAGATTTATGAAGGATCCTATAAACGGCCCTATCCAGGCATTGACTGCATGAAAGACATTAGTGTTGATGATGTGATGGGGGCTGTTGGAAAATTCCTTGGCAAGAACTAACATTTATAATTAAAACTAACCCGTATAATTACTTGTGTAACCGAATCCTTAATCATCTTACGAAAAACTCGCTTACCCCCGTATGAACGGAAACACATACACCTCAAGATACCCGGCAATGATGACGAGAAAAAATCCAATCGCAAATAGTATCAGTGAGTCCCCCAGAATCCTGTAGAAATTCTTTGACCCAAGCTTTTCATGGATAACCGCTTTTGAAAGAACTCCTCCTGCTATCGCAGCTGAGAGGTAGGATGCTGCTTCTGTAATCATGTGCGGAAAGGCAGGTATGATGAGGGTTCTCGCCGCAAAGCCGAATGCCACCCCCCATACAGAAGCATTCCACGTGATGAAAAGGACAGCCCCAGCTCCATAAACGAGAGACAAAAGAAAGCAGATAAAGAAGATGATGATATTGTTGAAGACAATGCAGAGAAAGCGGTTGCCGAAGTCGATTCCCAGATAATTGCAGCTCGGATCAGCTGCCTTTCCAGCAATGTTTGCCGCCTCAAGCTGGGTGGAGAAAAGAGCAAGCACTGAATTGCTCGGGAGGCTTATCGAAATTGCAGCGAAGGTCGTGAAGATTCCTAAAAAAAGAAAGATATAGGTGATAAAGGTTGTTTTATGGTTCCGGAACAGTGCTGTCCAGGAAATGTTTTCCCTGATAATGGTTCTTGCTTCCTGGCGCATCAGGCTGTTTAATGACGGGATAAGGAGAATTGATGTAAATGCGACTGTCATCAAGCTCGGATTTCTTCCAAAGATCAGCTTGGCGCTGATGATGCCCATAAGGGAATAGAGGGCTCCAAGCAAAAAAGCGTCCAAGGGCCGGCGCTGAAGCCATTCTGTCTTAAAGAACTGCTCGAAGACCATATTCTGCTTCTTGCCTCTGTTTTTAATAAAGGTTTCTGTTTTTGGATGATTGTGCGTATCATTGGTCGTATGCGTACAACGCTCGAAGAGCAATTAAGTAAAAGAAGCAATGGCAGGACTATAGTTACTACTATTTAAGTACAGCCAGTCCACGGGCATTTTGAAACTAAAAGAGGTAAATTTTTAATAATAAATTCAATTACCTGAATTAATGGACGATACTAGTCTAATCGAAAAAAAGAAACAAAGTAAAGATAAAAATTCAGAAAGACTATTTGAAAATCTATATAGCACTTATATATCGAAGAGAGAATTTGAGTTTGCGATTAAAACAAATGAGTTGGTTGAATGTGATAAAAAGAATTTACCAGATAATTGTGGATTCCCCGACTTTCTTTTAACCTTAGATAATCAAAGAATAGTTGCGGAAGTAACAACAGCACACGATTTAGACGATCCTAATGCTATTGATGCCTTTCATCCCGGGATAACTAAAGTAATCTCTGGAGGGATTGCTGGTAAAATTAGTGCTAGGGTCTATACTAAGATAAGTAAAGGCAATTTTAAGAATGTTGACAAATTTCACTTACCAATAATATTTGTTATTTTTAACAATCAACATAGCTCTTGTATAGATGAGGTAGAAATTGATTGTTTTTTGAATGATTACAGAAAATATCCTCAGAATATAAAAGATCAGCTAATGTTGAATGAAAATTATGGGGTTATAGAAAAAATTCCAAGATACGCTCTAATCTCAGGAATACTCTTTATAGAATCAAACCGTGCTGGTTTAAGAATAAAATATTATCCATCAGAGAATAATAAACTCACAGAAGATATGATCAAAAAGTTAGAAACTCCTCCAAAATCTAATCAATCGAGAGTGTGATCAATCAGACAATCAATCCCGAATCGCAATGTTTATTAACGCTCAGGAATACCTCTCGATAAAGGGATCAGCATGCAGAATCCTATACAAGAATTGATCACCAGGCAATTTGAGGAGCATAAGCAGACAATTCAAAACAGCATGAGCCTTCCAGATAAAGTTGCCAAGGCTGCTGAGCTGATTATTGAGGCGTTCCGGAAAGGAAACCATTTGTATGCCTGCGGCAATGGTGGCTCTACCTGTGATGCAATGCACTTTGTTGAAGAGTTTGTTGGGCAATACAAGAACCGGAGAGGAGCGATGCCTGCTCATCACTTAATGGACAGCTCGATTATGACGTGCTGGTCGAATGATGAATCCTATGCTGATGTTTTCAGGAGGCAGGTTGAGGCATATGGAAAAGAAGGGGATGTGTTTGTAGGGATATCCACAGGCGGGAATTCTGAGAATGTGCTGTTGGCTCTGCACGAAGCAAAAAGGAAGAGAATGAAAACGATCTCGTTTTTAGGAAAAGATGGCGGCAAAATGAAGAGTATTGCTGATGTTGATATCATAGTTCCTTCCAAGACAACTGCGAGGATCCAGGAAATGCATATCCTCTGCATCCATTCTATTTTAGAGGCAGTTGACAAGGAGATCTGGGGTGTGTAAATGTATCCTGAATATGAGAAGATGCTGAGAATGCTTGATCAATTTAAAGACAAGCATATTTTGGTTATTGGAGATGTGATGCTCGACAAGTATGTTTGGGGCAATGTGAGCAGGATCTCTCCTGAAGCCCCAGTCCAGATCGTTGATGTCTCACGCGAAAGCTTTGTTCCTGGAGGCGCCTCCAATGTTGCGAATAATGTAACGAGTTTAGGAGGCGTTGTCCATTTGGTTGGAGTAACCGGCAACGATGAGGGCCGTGATTGCCTCATCGAACTCCTCATTGAAAAGGGGATTTCGCCCGACAGCTTAATTGCTGACCCCGCAAGGCCAACAACAATGAAGGTTCGAGTCATGGGGGGCAACCAGCAGCTGATTCGGGCTGATTATGAAAAGAGGGAACACCTCTCTCTAGGAATCCTTGAAAAGGTTAGGAATAGGATAGATGATATCAGGGATGAGATTGACTGCATTGTTGTAAGTGATTACGCAAAGGGTGTTGTGAGCGCTGAACTGATGGAGTACCTCCGCTCTCTAAGCGAAGAAAAGAACATCCCTCTTGTTGTTGACCCAAAACCAAGGAATAAGGAAGCCTACAGGGGAGCGACCCTGGTTACTCCTAACGCCAAGGAGGTATTTGATATGCTCCAGGGAGAGGAAGATATCCATGTTGCAGGCAGAAGACTTTCAGAGTATCTTGGAGCGCCGCTCATTGTTACGAGAGGAGAAAAGGGAATGTCTCTTTTCTCTCCTGAAGGGATCAAAGATATTCCAAGCAGGGCTACTGAAGTGTTTGATGTGTGCGGCGCAGGAGATACTGTTGTTGCTGCGTTAGCGCTTTCTCTCTGCTCTGGAGCAGGTTTGGAAGAGGCTGCGATTATCGCCAATCATGCAGCAGGCATCGTTGTAAAGAAGGTAGGCGTTGCCACCTGCAGCCATGATGAGGTCCTTCAGAGCCTGATTGATGAGGAGAAGGGGATTATTTCTTAGGAAACTCTGTTTTTGTGTTCGAGCATGTCTCATCTTTAACTGCCAGGGAGTAAAAAGTCGAAAACTTTATAATCTGCTAACCGTTTCTTTCCGCTAAAGGAGACTGATTGGAGGTATAAATGCCGCTTGAAGTTGTGTTAGGATTCGATAACTCAAGAGAAACTGTAACTGGAGTACAGATTGGTTTCGAGAACGATGCTAATCAAGCATACGGGATACAGTTAGGTGCAGCGAATTCTACTCATGAGTTAAGAGGGGCGCAGCTCGGCCTCATTAATACCGCCGAAGGAATCGGAGCGCAATTAGGTCTAATGAATTTTACGGATGAGGCAAGAAGTGTATTCCCACGAGATGAATTAAAAATACAGTTAGGCGTATATAATGGTGCCAGAAATGCAAGCGCATTGCAAGTAGGGGTAATTAATTTTTTTCTGGAAAGGACGCCTGGATTGCAAGCTGGACTCGTTTGTTATGCAGAAGAAGGCACATATCTACAATTAGGACTAGTCACGAGCCATGGAGCCGGACCGTGGTATAGAAGATACAGCCCGCTTATAGGATTTCATCGCGATACAAAGAACACTCAAATCAATGGCTGAACAGCTTTTTCATATTGCGGAGCATAAAGATTGATCCAAATGAAATAATCTTTCTTCCAAACAAAAGGAACCGGGGCTCCCTCAGCAAAAGGGCAACTGCAAACCTAGACGGGTAATCCCGATCATGGGCTTCTACAACTTTTTTAACCCTCTCCTGGTTAAAGAGCTCAATAAGCCTGTTATAATCCTTATCCCTAAACCTGTTCATCACCTTCCGAATCTGCAGGCTCATCCAAAGGTCCTTATTCAGACGCTTCTTCAAAAGCTTTTTGTAATCTTTCTTTTCAGTAATCGCCTCAGCCAAACACCTTCCGGCAATCATGCCCTGGATGATCCCCCCTCCTGTTGTTGCTTTGACTTGGAATGCAGCATCCCCCACTAAATAGATGTTGCCTTTCTGCACTTCCAGGCGAGTATCATAGTAGGGAATTGGACCGCCTTGATAGCTTATAATCTTAGAACGATATTCTTCTCCCAGGCGAAACCTCAAAAACTTTTGAAAATATGCAGAGGTTTTTCTCCCCAAGGTTCCTAATCCAATCCGCACAACTCCTTCAGATTCAGGAACAACCCACGCAAAAAACTCAGGGCAGAACTCATTGCCCAAATACACCTCATAGGTATCCTTTGGTATGTCAAGCTTTGCAGCTGCCTGTGATGAAAAATAAAATTTCCGCTCGCCAAAAATCCCCGCCGCTTTGGCAACAGAAGAATTCGGTCCGTCCGCTCCTACCAGAATATCCTCATTCGTAAATCTGAACCTCTTCCTTCGCTTGCTTTCTTCAATAATGATGCAATCCCCTTCAATGCCAGTAAATCTGTGCCCAGTAAAAATAGCAGCCCCTTTCTCACGGGCTACTCTTGCAACATACCTGTCAAATCCTGGCCTGTCCAGGATGATATCCCGTATTGAGAACTGCAGCGAATTCCCAGAAGGTGCAACCACCTTTACTTTTGAGATATGGTTCATCACAACAGATGGATCCAAAGGAAGCAGTTCCTGGATTGAAGACGTCACAATCCCTGTGCACTGGCAGGGATCCCCTATAATGTCATGGTCCTCAAAGACCGTAACAGCATATCCCTTCTCTGCCATCAGCCCTGCAAAGTACGATCCTGCGGGCCCTGCTCCTACTACATAAATC
Source organism: Candidatus Nanoarchaeia archaeon (assembly GCA_035290625.1). NCBI lineage: Archaea > Nanobdellati > Nanobdellota > Candidatus Nanoarchaeia > Candidatus Nanoarchaeia archaeon. Next base: position 17,745 of record DATDTY010000006.1, on the reverse strand, counting down.
ATAAGGAAAAGAAAACGAGCAATGGTTTAAATGGTTTGCCCAGTGTTTGCGTTGAAATCTCTTTTTTGTGAAATATAACACTACCAAATTGAAGCAGGTATCAACTGTAATTATCCTCTTGGTGGGAATAATTTCGTATTCTACCATTATATCCTACCATAGAATATTTGGTTTATCTGCTGCAAAAAATAAATCTTTCAGTTTCTATATTTTAGCCCGAATTCTGAATTAGACATAACACCTTTTCTATGCATGACCGGCTTTCTATTCCTTTCTTCTCAAGTCAATCTTCAACCAACACTTAACTACCCTCCGCTCTATCTATTTAACCATTCTAAAATAGTTACATTGGAAATCTTTATATACTATGATGTGTTCTCGGTCGAGAGGGGGTGCAAAATTAATGAGAAGAACATCCAATACCCAATTTAATTTCAGGCCGTATTCAGGAATAATCGCCATACTATCCATTCTTTTCCTTTTTGTCGCTGCAAGCGCAATTGTTGCAGCGCAGACATCTATCCAGGCAGTTATTACATCTCATCAAGGCACAGTTAAAATAAGCCCTGATGGCTCAATAACACTCCATGGAAGAAGCGAGCCAGCTGATGCAGCAAAAGGATACCGCTGGGCTGTGTTTAGGTCTGGAAGCCTGGCAAATTTGGCTGATGTTGAAAATTTCAACTCTGCTGCCCGCCAGGCAGTAAACAGCGCAGGCCTACTCCAGCCAATCTGGTTTGACCGCTCTCCAACCCTCCAATTCAGGAGATCAGGAACTTATGAAATTCGCTTTTCAGTGAAGAATGCCCAGGGCGAGTGGAGCCAGCCAGCAAGTATTTTCGTCAATGTCAATGCAGTTCCTCTGTTCTTATCCAATGCATTTAACGGACAGCAGGCAATTCCAAGTTCGCTCCTTTTCCGGGTAAACCAGCCAAGGACATTTACCCTTACTGCTTTTGATGCAGACAATGATAGAATTACCTACGAGCTATCCGGACTCCCAGGTGCAAGGCTTGACCCAACAACTGGTGTCTTTTACTGGGCTCCTGCAAACAACCAGGCTGGAAGATATGATGGAATCGAGATAAGAGCTTCAGACAGCAGAGGAGGCTCAGCAATCAAAAGAATAACTGTTTTTGTAGAAGCAAGCAGCATCCCATCAATCGAGCCGCTCACAGCCCGATTACAGCAGCCTCAAGCGGGATCAACAACAACCATCCAGCAAAACAGCATTATCACTGTCGCAGGCCAGGGAAGCAGGCCAGGAGATGTTACAGGCTTCAGAACCCAAGTCTTTAGAGATAGCCAGCTCATCACGCAATCCTTTGAGCGCACACCTTCATTGCAATTCCCTACTGCAGGAACTTACCGGGTTGAATTTTCAGTTACAGAGACTCCAATCGGCATCCGCGACAAAGACTGGGCAACTCCCGTCTCTTTTACAGTTATAGTAACCCCCATTCCAGGAACTCAGCCTCTCGCTGTCCGGCTTACCTCCCATAACGCAGGAGATATCATAAGAAAGACCGTTGGCTACAGAACTCCTCCAATTACATTCCTCGAAGCAAATAATCAGCCGATTGCAGGAAAGCGCGTTGCAGTCTTCATTAAGACAGGCGAAGACAGTCAGGGCAATCCTATCTTTGACTTCGCTCCTCTTGGCTCAGTAACAAACGCAAGAGAAGATCAATCGCTTGTCAATCAGGCAAGAAACACTGCAGGAGTTCTGCGTCCAGTATGGTTTGATGCAGAGCCTGTGATACAATTCAACCAGCCAGGCTATTATGAGCTGCGCATGGCTGTGAAAGGCCTTGATGAAACCTGGAGTGCTCCTGCCGTTGTTACCCATATCATTCGAGAGCCAAGCCAAACTCCTGTTGTAACTATTCTTTCGCCGGCAAATGCTGCGGTGTTTGGATCCAGTTCTGCAGCATCAGCTATGCAAAGAGTTCTCTTCAGGGCATCTGCAACAGACCCGCAGGAAGGCGAGCTTTCAAGCCAGATCACCTGGACGAGCACAGGAAACATCCTTTTGCCAACAGGCCCGGTCCAGCATGCTAATCAATTCAGAGGAATTGGATCTGAACTTGAACAATTCTGGAACTTCCCGGCTACATTGACCTACACAGCAACAGTTACAGACCGAGATAGCAATAGGGGCCAGGCTTCAGTAACAATCCTGATCAATGGCGGATTTCCAGGAACTCCTGGTACAGATACCTCGGCTCTTACTGTAAGGATAATCTCTCCCCCTGATGGAGCTTCATTCCTCACGACAGACACGATAACCATCGAATCACAAGTCACAGATCCTGAAGGTGTCCAGTTCACACTCTCCTGGTTTGACAACCTCATCAATCTCAATCGAAACGAGAGAGCGATTGCTGTCCAGCTTCCTCAAGGCGAACATCTTATAACTGTCGTTGCCAGAGAGACAGAGTCTGGAAGGACATCCTCAGATACTATCCGCATTAGAGTTAATGCACCAAGTGGGCAACAACCGCCTCAGCAGCCACCTGTCCAACCTCCAGTCCAACCGCCCATTCAGCCACCTGTCCAACCTCCAGTCCAACCTCCAGTCCAGCCTCCTGTGCAGCCAAACAATCCACCTGTAATTACAGGCTTTACGGCAAACCAACTGTCTGCGCCAGCAGGCTCAACATTCACATTCACAATAACAGCAAGCGATCCTGACGCAAATGCTTTAACCTACTTTATCGATCTCGCAGACGGCCAGGGATTCAGGAACAACGGAGCGTCTTCCTCAATTTCAGCCCAATTTACAGTTCCAGGATCCTACACCATCAGGGCGAAAGTGAATGATGGAAGGGTAGATAGCCAGCAGGCAACACTTGCAATTACAGTTACAGGGCAAGGCCAAAATCGTGCTCCTGTCATAACATCACTAACAGCAGTCCCGCAGTCAGGCCCTACAGGAACAGTCCACGCAATTACAGCAATTGCGTCAGATCCAGACGGGAATGCCCTTGCATACTTCTTTGACTTGGGTGACGGCCAGGGATTCAGAAACCTTGGCGGTTTCAACACCATTGCCGCCCAGTATACAACAGCAGGGCCAAAAACGATTCGGGCAAAGGTAAATGACGGCGCAGTTGACAGCGCAACCTCATCAATAACAATAACCGCAATAGCTGCTCCTGTCCCTTCACCGCAGCCGCCATCCACAATAACCCGGGAAATCAACCCACGCAAACAAATCTATTGGGGAGGCGTAAGGCTCCTGAACGACGGAATAGCAAGCCCCGGCGAGAGTTTGCAGGTGTGGTCAAAACTTACGAATCATGGAGAGACTGACCTTAAGTCACCCTCTCTGAAAGTTGTGATTCCTGAATTGGGAGTCTTCAGCTCAACAGGATTTGACCGAGTGGATTCAGACGACACGGTCTCAGCTATGGTGGAAGTGCCTGTTCCCGACGACGCTCTTCCAGGAGAATACCTTGCGCGAATCAGCCTTGGCAATGGCGACTCCCGACGGGTAAAGCACAAGATCCTCATCGTAGAATGAGATCAGTTTACAAACATGTACTCTAATCAAACCGTCATTGCGCAAAATACGCAAAATAAAATATACTCACGCAATAATAGTAAATAAAATTAACTACTATGATATGCTCATAAATCGAAACCTTTATATATACCGCACGATTTGTGGGCTTATCCAAGAGCAGTGGGCTACCATTGCTCCAATAAAAAACCGTTGGGGGTAATAAAGCATGAGAAGTGGAAAAATAATGGGATTAATGATGATCTTTCTTTTGAGTGTTGTAGCTCTTGCATCCTTTGCAAGCGCAACAGTGACGATTAACAGCGTCTCAATAGACAATGATGCGCTGACACCAAGCGCAACCAATTTTATTAGGCAAGTGGAGCGCGGTGACGAGGTTGATGTCAAGGTGAGCATCACTGCAAACGTAGACACCGAAAACGCGCAGATCGAGGGCGCTCTTCGGGGATATGATCATAGCGACCTGATGGAAGACATCAGTGATGTCTTTGATATGAAAGCAGGCGTAACCTATGTCAAGAGATTGACTATTCCATTAAGGCAACGGGCTGATCAGGACAGGTACAAATTAAGAATCCAGGTTGAAGACAGAGACAGCCAAACCATTGAGCAGACATACGAGCTTCAGCTTGAAAACAAGAGAAAAGATGTCCAGATCAAGGATGTTGTATTCTCACCGGAAAACAGGATTAGAGCAGGAAGAACCCTCATCACCTTGGTCAGGCTTCAGAACTATGGCCTTGTGGATGAAAAAGGAGTGCGAATCAGAGTTTCAATCCCAGAGCTTGGCGGATCTGCAGTCGCTAATGACTTCATCGATCAGCTTGAGAAGGATGGGGAGAACGACGACCAGCTGACAAGCGAAGAGATGTTCATCGTGATTCCAAGGGATGCCGCATCAGGAACCTATAATGTCAATGTGGAAGCCTTCTATGACGAAGGCGATAAGCGGGCATCAAAGACCTTCCCAATAGAAATTGTATCAGCAGAAGAGTCAACAACACCGCTGCCTACAGCGCAGACCATAATCACTGTTGGTCCAGAAATCCAGGATGTTGCAAAAGGAACTGCTGGCTCAGTGTATGCAGTAACAATAACCAATAATGCAGCTGAATCCAAGGTATACACCCTGACAAGCGCAGCAACCCAGGGAATCAGCGCCAGAATCAGCCCATCCTCAACCCTTGTGGTTGGAAGCGGCCAGACAGAGCAGGCATTTGTCTATGTGACTGCCTCTCCAAACGCGCAGGAAGGCCAGTACATCCTGAGCCTGGCGGTGAAATCAGGAGACCAGACCCTAAGGCAGATACCCGTGAAGGCAAATGTGATTGGAAGCGCTGGATCATCCCAATGGGATAATGTGAAGAGAGGCCTCGAAGTAGGGCTCATCGTCCTTGTTGTGATACTGGTGATCATCTTCTTGATCATCGGCTTCAACAAATTAAAGGGCGAAGAAGGTACTGAAGAAGCTCAGACCTACTACTAAAGCCTTTTTTCTTTCTTTTTATATTTCAATTTTTCAATCGCAAGAAAAGGGGGAGGGGAAAAGCAGGCTTTGTTGAGAAGCGTCAATAAGCACTTTTCGATAATCAAAATACAAAAAGAAGTGTGAACTGATGAGGGGGAAGCACGTATTGCCTATAGTATTTCTTATATTAGCCTTCCCCTTCGTGCTCAGCCAGGATTTCATTGGATTCCAGGATCTTTCAAGGATAAACGTATGCGCATGCTCTTCTTCTATAAACACGCTCCATTTCGTCAATAGGGGATCTGGTCCAATCACGTATAGCCTCGCTGCGCAAGGCGCAGCAGCGCAATTCTCGCAACTATCTCCATCCGGGTTCATCTTAGAGCCAGGCAAACAGGTTAATGTCACACAAGCCCTCAGAATTCCATGCGGAACCCCTGAAGCAAGCTATGCCTCAAACATTAGTGTCCTAACCGGAAGAGGCAGGCAGATTCTTCCCCAGATCATAACTGTCCAGTCCTGCTCAAACATCGAGATCTTGGCGCAGCAGAAGCTAGCAGCCGCATGCCCCTGCACGCAGCAGACCTCCAGGCTCAGGATCAGAAACAGCGGAAGCTTTCAGGAAACCTACGAGTTTTTTTCAGAGCCCCCCTCCTACCTGTCCGTATCACAGCAAAAGCTTACCCTAAAAGGAGGGGGTGAAGCAGAGATAACAATCACGCTCAGAAGCCCCTGCGGAGTCCATGGAACCCTTGAACAATCGCTTATTGTCTCAGCCTTAAACTCTGGCTGGACCGCGAAGGTTCCTCTGGAGTATACCATCAACCCCTGCTACAACTTTTCGCTCCAGAGGGGCGAGCGCCAACTCTTCAGAAAAAATCAATCAACCTTAACCTACGAATTCAAGCCTTACAACCAAGCGTATTCGTTTTGTGAAGGAACAGGAGGTGTTATACCATTTCTCATTGAGAATAAGGCAGCATTTGAGAACACCTTTAACCTCAGCATCGCTTCGCCTCAGGAACTCTCCTCTCGTGTCTTTTTTGAGCAGCCCTCTATAACCCTCCTCTCTGGACAACAGGCGCTTGCGCCCCTCTACGTCCTTGCGCCTTCAAATATCTCTAAATCCTATACGCTAAGCATAACTGCAACAGCACAGAAAGGAAACCTGTCAAAATCAGCCTTGGTTCAGCTCAGCCTTGGCGGCTGTTTTCCACTCAGAGTAACCGCCCCTCAAGCCCTTCCTTTGGCGTACAACGAAACTCCTATTTCAATAGACATCGAAAATCCTGGTTTGGCCCCAATCTCCTACACACTTTCAGTGCTCGAGCCTGCCTGGGTCTCGCCCCAGCAATTTGCTTCTGAATTGGAGCCTGGCAAGCACGAAACAGCAGTCTTCAAAGCGCTTCCAGATAAGGCCATCGCCAGCCCAGGCGTCTATACGCTCCGCCTCTCCCTGAGAAACCGCCAATCAGGATCTTCTGAAACAGTAGCAACACGCCTATTGCTTGAAACGAGTGGAGAATCCAGGTTTATCACCTATCTTCTTGCATCGCTTATACTCTTCGCAATCCTTCTTACTGGAATCCTTCTCCTCGTTGTGAGGGCAAGGCAAGCCGCACCTGGAAAAAAGTTCAGGGAAGAAGTGATGGCTGCCGGAATACAGAAACGAGAGCCAAAAATGGAGCCTGAAAGAGAGCCAGAGACTCTCACACCCCCCTCCTTGGCAAAGCTTGTCCTGATTCTTATCATCATTGGAGGTATCGTGGGCGGCTCGTATTACGGAATCACGAATTACTTTCAAGGGAACGAAACCACGATCCCCCAAACCCTTACGACAGCCATCGAGCCTCTCGGTGCCAAGATCGGAGGAGTGGGATATCCCTTGATATTTGGAATAGTGCTCCTGATCATCATTTTTGTTTTCCTGTACCACCGTAAACATATCGATCCTGATGCGGTAAAGGCCAGGGAAAAGCTGAAGCAACGGCTTGCAGAAGAACGCGAAAGGGAGCAAAAGCAAGAAGAGGCAGAGCTGCGGAGGAAGCAAAGAAAGGAGGAGAAAGAACGCCTGAGAAAGGAAAGGGAAGCAGAGAGAGAGGAAGCTAGGCTGGAAGCAGAGCAGGCAAGAAAAGATCTGAAAGAGAAACGAGAGCAGGCAAGAAAAGAGGGAGAAGAGCAAAGAAAACGCCTGAGACAGGAAAGAACAGCACGCATAGCCAGAAAACAAGAAGAAAGGCAGGCAGAGCGGGAGCGTGCCAGGCTCGAGCGTGAGAAGGCAAAGAAAGAAAAGCAATCGGCTTCAGAAATAATTGGTAAAGAAAAACTCGTAAAGGCCGAGAAACTCCATGAAGAAAAGAAACCAGAGATTGAAGCGCAGGACAGAACTGACACATTCATAACGATAGCTATTATACTCATCAGCCTGGTTATCATTGGTCTGGTCGCTTACGTGGTATACCCCTATCTTTCTTTTTCCTTTCTTAACAGAACCACCGATGCCACCTTAAATCTTTCCGAACTGCCTGAAGCCGAGCCGCTGCCAGCAGAAACACCAATCGAAGCAAACAAAACAGAAAATACCTTCGTTCTGCTTGCAAGGACGCTTTCTGGAAAACTTCAGGAGCTGAGTCCAGGCATCTATGGCATGCTGCTTCTCTACCAATGGTACATTCTTGCAGGCCTTATAATCCTCATTGCCATTATCCTCTACTCTAAATTTACAGGCACTAAAGGACCCGATATCTATAAAGAAGGTGGTTTGAGGGAAGCTGCCGAAGCCAAGCACAGGCTAAAAGAGCAGAAAGAAAAGGAAGCAGAGCGAGCCATGCTGGAAGCAGAGCAGGCAAGGAAAGAAAGAGAGGAACAGGCTGAGACAGCAAGAAAAGCGCGGGAAGAGCAAAGGGAACTCCTGAAAAAAGAAAGAGAGGAGCAACGGCAAAGAAAACGCGAAGAAATGCAAAGGGCTGCTGAAGAGCGCCAGCGGATTAAAAAGGAGAGACAGGAAGCAAGGATCCGGGAAAGAGAAGAGCAGATTCAGCTGAAAAGAGAAGTAATTCAGGAGCGCAAACAGCTCTCCAAAGAACTGAAGCAGGTCAAACGGGAGCGGGAATTACTCCAAAGGCAGCAATCAAATCTGGCAAAGCGGACAGAGCGGCAATCCCTATTGCCCATCATCCTTACACTTTTCGTTGTTCTTCTTGTTTTGGGTATTTTGTTCGTTGCATTCAAATATTGGCAAGCCATCCCTGAGCAAACTCCTTATGGAAACGAGGAAGATATACTCCCTGTCGAAAACCAAATGGAAGTTTCCGAGCAACAAGTGGAAGAGCCTGTCGGAATCCCTAACCAGCATTGGAATCAGGACAGCGTTCATTACCTCGATCTCAGCACATATTTTATTGATCCAGACGGCGACATCCTTGAGTTCACATACTTCCCACTCGTGCATATGGAAGTGGAGATTGATGGCTCTGTTGCTAAATTCACACCAGCAAGAGGCTGGTATGGAAACGAGACAATTATCATCACTGCCTCTGACGCAAAAGGGGGAGTTATCGAAAGCAACCCTTTTAGGCTGATGGTTGACCAAGTTCCCTCATCAGCCAATTATTTCAAAACTCTTGCTGCCTCCATTAGCAAGTCCATACAGCAATACCTTGCTTATATTATTGCAGGAGTCGTCATCCTTCTCCTTATCATTGTAGGCCATAGATTTAAGCAGCTGGTGACGAAATTTCTAGAAGATGGCAATAATGGGGGAAGCAATAATGAAGGCAATAATGGCAAGGATAAGCGCAAAAAGGAGCGGCGCCTAAATAAGTAGCAGCTGCCCTCAGCTCAGTAGAAAGTCCGGCATCATTTTTGCGAGCTTCTTCAGCTTTAACGACACTGCTGACAGAGGGTAGGCCCCTTCGGGGGTGTCAGCAAACAGTGAAGGAAGCGCAAGCGAGCTCGATGCCGTATGACTTTCTACTGAGCAGCTGCCCTCACCAAAGCCGTAAGAGATCCAGAACCATCCCAACGACAAACAGCCCTATAAGCAGCCATCCAATTGTCCTGTTGCCAGAAACCTCGAACTCAGGCTCCCGATTCCCTTTTTGCTTCGCTCTCCAGAACATCAACACCACAACAATCCCGATAATGCTTCCGGATACAGCCCCGGTAATATCAATAATCTTAAAGAACGCATGTTCCACCCCTGAGAATCGCATCAGGTGAAACAAGGCGAGCGGTCCAATGATTGTGTAAACCCAGGAACGGGTCTCAGAAATCCTGCTGTCAAAGCGGAATACCTCCTTGACTGCCAATCCAACTGCAAGGAATGACGTTGCCATGGTTAGCATCCCAAAAAACAGGGCCACCATAAAGAAAGGCCTGCCAACTGCTCTCTGCAAACCCTCAATTGTGCCTTCGCTTACTCCCTCTGGCCCGGCACTGCCTACTATCGAAAACGGAAACAGCAGGTAAACAATCATGGGAATCAGGGTCCCAAGTATAATGGCATGCTTGAGAATACGATATCTGCCAATGAGCTCTGCATGCATCTCAGGGATTGCTCCGATGCCCATAAAAGCAAAAAAGATCACTCCATAAGGAACAAACACCTTGCTGATATCAAACTGCCAAACAGCCTCTGGCTGAATCAGCGGCAATGTAAAGGCAAACACGAATCCGACGACAAGGATGATAAGGGCTACAAGCAGCACTTCAACCTTCTCCACAAGCCGCAATCCGATGTAGAGCAGCAATGCTCCAATAAGGAAGAATGCGTAAGAATAAAGAAGCGAATTTCCTCCAAACAACGGAAAAAGGAGCAGCTGCAGAAAGTCTCCCTCCTTGATCATATAGGCAGTCAGGCTCCCATAGCCTCCCAAGATCATCGCCAGATACATCACCCATTTCCCTCCTGCTCCAAGATAGCGTTCTGCAAGCCCGGGAATCTGGTGATTGCCTTTGGTCCGCAATACGACCTCTCCGAGATAAAGGTACAGGATCATCAGCCCAAATCCGAGAAAAACAACAAGAGCTGCCCCGGTAAGATACCCCACCTGGCCGAATGCAAACGGCAGGGCAAGGATACCTGCTCCTATGATGTACCCAACAAGCGTTGCAGTTGACCCAATAAGCGCTTTGCTAAACATCAGAAAGAACAACAACATTTATCCTTTATATACTATTGCCTTCAAGTCTTTAACTCTTCTCCTCTTTTGACCCTTAAAGTATTCCGCACTATAGACCAAAACCCATTCCAATTATTCCGCACATCAGCTGGCTTTAATTTGAGCATCCGTCGTGCGATATACTTCGGCCGAAAATAAAATGCGCGATACATTCTATTGAGTGCCTGCTTGAGCTCCTCATTGCTCAAATTTGTGGCATTCATCTGAAGATCCTCATATCGCACTGCAGTCGGATCCTTCTGAAGAATCCAATCATTCTGTTCCGCCTGCCGCTGCAGCGCAGTTCCTGGAAATGCTGTGCAAAACCCCATGTAGACATACGCCGGGTCTATCTCTTTCATATATTGTATCGTTCTCTCTATGGATTCCTTTGTCTCTCCAGGGTTTCCGACCATAAAATTAGCTACGACGTCTAATCTAGCCATCTTAGCAATCTTGACAGCTTCCTTTCCCTGTTCCGCAGTTGCTCGCTTTCTTAGATTATCAAGGATCCTCTGATCCCCAGACTCCAAGCCAAACGTAACACTAAAACATCCAGCTTTTTTCATTTTCTTTGCCAAGTCAAGGCTAAAATTATCAACACGCGCATTTCCACACCAACTAAGATCATAATCTCTTTCTATAAGCAAATCGCAAAATTCCATAACATTCTTTGGTAGAAGAGTAAATATCGGATCCTTAAAACTAATCTCCTTCACACCTAAAGTCTGCACCAGGTAGTCCACTTCTTTAATTGACCGCTCAGGAGACTGGACCCGGAACCGTCGATCATACACGTTAGGAATCTCACAATACGAACAATCATAAGGGCATCCTCGTGTTCTTACCATGGCCATGAATGGCTTACGACGTGAGTATGGGCTTGTATAATTATTAATGGGAAGGAGATCATATGCCGGAAAAGGCAACTCATCAATATTTGTGATAAGCGGCATAGGTGGCGTTAGAATCATTCTGCCGTTCTCCATAAATCCAATCCCTTTGATAGAGCGAAGGTCTCCTCCTCCTTCCAACGCCTTCATAAGCTCCAGCAAACTCAATTCGCCTTCCCCCCTTAGGAGAACATCAACATTTGCATTAGATAGAGCATGATGGGGGAGTTCAGTAGCATGAGGCCCCCCTATCACCACCTTTATTGAGGGGTCCAACTCTTTAACTTTCTCAGCCACTGCAAAGGCATAATGAATTATAGCAGATGTTGCGGTTAAGGCAACGACATCTGGTTTAAACCTCCTAACTTCTTGAAGCACAGTATCCGCAGAAGCCTTGACGGCGCATCCGTCATACAATCCAACAATGTATCCTTTATCCCGCATAAATCCTGCTATCGATGTGATACCAAGAGGAGGGTATCGAATATTCTCCATCAAGTCCTGCTGCTGTAGCGGAGGCGGTTGGATAAATAAAATGCGTTGCATTTGTGATCACCTAGCAGATTTTTCTTTGTCTCAAGTATTGGAAAACCATGTTTTTATTCTTCACATTTGAGCACACAGACCACTCCATTGGTTCAGATTCTTTAACCGAAAACATCAACCCTTCTTCCGGATTCCTTGACTCAACACTTCCAATCTGCTCAAATTCAAGCCGGAGGAACCATTCATTCTCTCGTGTCGGCTGCCCGAACCGCTTCACGAGCAATTCTTTGTCCACACAGAGCGCAAAAAGTTCCGGAAACCTGGCCTGCTTAACACGATCGTCCGACGATTTTAGTACTTCAACTTTCATATTACTCACGTCTAAATATAATCAATCCTTCAAACCCATAATGCCCCCATTTGAAACAATCCTGAACAAAATATACAGGAAACCAAAGGAACCTCCATTCAATCATCTTTATAAACATTACGGTCTCAAACGACTTTTTTCGTAACTCCGTTAACTCTTCTTTAGTGCGCCCTTCAATCTCCAAAGGAGCAGGCCATGCGAAAGTGAGCAAGCGTCTAGCCAGCCAGAAAAAAGGGAAGGTATAATCCGCAACTTCTAATGGCCGGAATCCATATTTTTGCATGAGTCTCAGGAATTCCCCCAATTCGTATCTTCTATAATGGCCATTCAATTCGTCATCCCACCTCCATTCTTTTTGCTTGAGGGGGATAGTGACTGCAAGGTGCCCCCCTCTTCTTAGATTTGCTCGAATCTTTTTTACCGCCATTTCATCGTCTTTGATATGCTCCAATACATCAAAAAGAACGACGGTATTGTACACGCCGGTTTCTTCTTCTATACGACGCTTTACTACCAAGACATCGTACTCCCTCAGCCTCGACATTGCCTTCTGGACTGCTCGCTCCGAGGAGTCTACAAGTTTACCATTCCACCCTCTCTTAGCTAAGAACTGGCTTACCTCTCCCAAACCACCCCCAGCATCGAGAAACGGCCCTTTGAGACCATACTTATTAATCAGCTGATCAAAGCACTTTAAGATGTACCATTGCATTGGATAAAATTGCGCCATCAAAACACCCGGGATTTGTTCAACAAGCCACCATACAAAATGGGGCTGCTGGGATTCGAACCCAGATCCGCTGGTCTATCCCAAAGGTCATCGCACCATGTGCTCATTGCTCCATTGACTGGAGCCAGCTGTTCTAGCCAAGTTATACTACAGCCCCATACTTTCAAGAGGTAAAAGATGTTATTTAAATCTTGTTAAAGAAGCCTCCGGTCTAAACCTCCCCTGGAAAATAACTCCTCGTTTTTTCATCTCCTGAATGAGATTATTAATCCCAGTTTCAACATCTTCGGTATTAAATTTCATATCTTTCTCTAACTCGGCAGGGTCCATTACTGTGGTCTGGCTTAGATTTCTGACATTCTCAGATGTGAAAGGAGGCTTTGAGAGTGTCTTTTCAAGTAGTTTAGCAGCAGCATAGCACAAAAAGACAGGAACAGGAACCTTTAATTTCCTCACTCCTGCAGCCTTTGCGACTAAATCAACCAACTCACGAAATTTCAGCTTCTGTTTTCCGCAAAGGGGATACGTCTTCCCAATTGTTTTCGTATTATCAAGGGCACCAACAAGCACCGTTGCAACATCTTCAACTCGAATTGGCTGGCGAGTCTGTCCCCCATATCCCACAAGAGGAATGATCCAGGGAAATCCAAGTGTAAATTGTATCACATTATGAATCCCAACCCCCCCTATGCCGTAGATCATTTCTGGACGAAAAATTGTATACTCTAAACCAGAATTCTCAAATAATCTCTCTGCCATGAGCTTGGTTTTTCCATACGGACCCAATTTTCTCTTAAGAACCCCTACAGAACTTGTGAAGATGACCCGTTTCACCCCATGGGCTTTGCAACTCTCAATAAGATTTTGCGTTCCTACTACATTCACGTCATAGTTCTCTTTCCAAGGTATTTTTCGCATTGCAGCAGCTAAATGGATCACGGAATCAGCATTCCTAACGGCAGAATCAAGAGACTTTCTGTCTAAAATATCACCAATAACAGTGCGATGAAGCTTTTTTGCGATCGCCGAATATGCAGTGCCTTTATGGATAAATCCAACAACATGGTGCCCGCGTTGATGCAACTCATCCACAACATGTTGCCCTACATAGCCATTTGCACCGGTAACCAAAACATACTTCATAGGGTCAGCAAATCCGAATCAGCTTTTAAATCTAATGCTAATAGGCTTCCATACCCATGCCATCAGTCCAATTGCTGCAGAAAAAATGAAAATAGCCAGCGTCAATGTCGAGAGCGCAACAGCAGACTCTTTTCCCAGCCCCCTCAATCCAAACAGGAATATAAACGTAGCGTCTCTTGTTCCGACCCCAAACACGGTTATCGGAAGTAGTGACACCAATCCCGAAATACCTACACTAAACCCAACAAAAGCAAAAGACAACGGCAGCTGAAGGCTCAGGCTCATAAGGTAAACCTGAAAGAGGTACATCACCCAAACCACTACAGTCAAAGAAACAATCCACGATCCATCCAAAACGCTCAGGCCGTTCAACCCCGCAAAAAAATCAGACAGATTCTCAATAACCATCTTCTTATACCTTTTGGGAAGCATGAAACCCAAAAAGCTTCTTGTGAAACCTTCCCAGCTTCTCATTTGGATAAACACAAATCCCAATACAATCAAAAACATAAACACCGCCAACACCCATACCTCTCCAATGAAATACCACACACCAAGGGAAGCGATCAAAGCAAGCATCATAAAGTCCGTAATCCTGTCGAGAAAAACAGACCACATGCTCGTTCCGAATGAATGCCCCTCTTTGAGATACCATACCCTTCCAAACTCTCCGATCCTCCCGGGAGTAATCAACCCCAGATACATGCCTGAAGCATACATGACGCAGCAATCCCATAATGCATACGAAAGCTCCTGTTTTTTCATAATGTACTGCCATTTATACGCCCGAATTACAACAATCACAATATGCAATAACAGCCCAAGAAAAACTATTCTGATATCAGCCTCGAGCAAAATTGTAACAAGTCTAAGGAAATCTATCCTGCTAAGAATAAATCCAAAAAGAACAATCCCGATGAAATACAGCCATTCCCTCCTCATCCCATTAAGAAAACAATTCCTCATATAAAAAACCGACTATATCTTATAGTTAAGAACATAAATATTTATTGAAAATTCCCCTGGGTAGAAAATTGCATGACCAAAAACCAGGACCTTTAGGTTCAGGGATTAGTGCGGGTTTCGTTATTGTTGCATTTTATAATTGTCCACGCATAAACCAACGAACTTATCAAGAAAAGAAGCAAGGCAATACCACTTACAATAATACTCGCCGTGAAGTATTTGGGGGAATACTTAAAAATAACCTCATGTTCTCCTGCATCCAGCCAGACAGCCCTCTGGAATCCGTTTGCAAGGAGGATCTCTATCTCCCTTCCATTATCAAATGCTTTCCAGCCAGGGAAATAGCTTTCGGTCAGTACAAGATACCCCGGCTTATCCAGCATCGCCTCAATCCTCATCCTCTCCGGAGAACCCTCTACAACCTCAACACGATAGGCACCTTTCGGCATACCCCCAATCACCCCCCGCTCCAAAATCACCGTCATGTTTGGATCAAATGAATCCTTCCTCACCAATGAAAAAGCATCATCGGATCTGACGGCTCTATACACAATATATGCCTTCGGCAGTGCCCGCACATTCTCATATACAAACGCTCCATCAATAGTATCCACAAAAACAAAATCAATATTCTTCACCAGTTCGTCCGAAACAATAAACCTCACTCCGGCCATCCCCAGCAGCTTAGCGATATAATCGGTCTCAAGACTCCCAACCGGAACAATAAGCTGACCCCACTTAACCTTTTTATGCACGTCATCAATAATTCCAAGACCCTCATCCAAAAACCTGTCAAAGAAAATAATCCTGCTGGAACCATATCCGAGAAGGTTCTGAAGATGATATTTTCCGACAAGATGTGCCGGAACTAAATCAGGATGCCTGCTCAAAAATCTTCCCTCAGACTGCCTCAAGAAATCCACCACTGGGGTGGACCTATACAATTCCTCGCTATATATCGGCTGAATAAACACATTCCCGAAAACTGCAAGATCAAGAATCAGCACAGCAGAAGCGCTAAAGAAAAAAGCCTTATTTGATATACGCTTAGTTGAATACAAGATAAGAAGGATAATTGACGCAACAAAAAATAACGTAAAGAAAAGAAGCGATTGCATAATCGTAGAATAAACCTCCGGAATCCTCGCAACAAGGGACTCAAAGCTATGCTGTTGCACAAATATTGTTTTTTGATAAACGCCGAAATAAAGTTTTTCTAGGATAAGTTTACCTAACGAAATAATCCAATCCTTTAAAAACCATCCTCCGATCAATGAAATCCCTGAAAACACTGCTCCAATCCCAAGCGTCCATCCCCATAAGTTTTCCTTCAAGCTCCTCGACAACACTAAACTCATACCTGAAGCAGTCAAAACAGCAAAGCAGAAACTGAATATCATAAGGAACCTGCTTGGTGTCCTGAGATAGGCAAACGCAGGAATCAGTTTAAAAATGAGATAAAACAAGGGCGTAAAGCTTCCAAACATAATGATCAATGAGACCCCCAGCATCCCCCAAAAAAACCACCGATGCCTGAACATCTTATTCCAAAAAGAAACCACAGCTAATACCAATCCCAACACTCCCATATACATATACAATTCTGTGAAGTTTGGAGCACCCCAATAGAGATCTCCGCGTCCAAAAAACCAAGGCAGAGCTAGACCTACCATATGATAAGGTGGCAAGGACAAGGAGGACGCATACGCAAAGTCACCTCCCCCTATATTCCCATCAATCCTACTCAACAAAGGAAGAAAATTGAGTGTAGGAACAAATGCAGGCAAGCTTAGGCTAACTGCAACAATCCCTGCTAGAGCAACCAATCCAAGGCTCAAAAGAGGCCTCTTTTCCTGAAGAATCCTGTATATTCCATAAATCAATAACGCAAAGAATGAATAAAACACATACTGGAAATGCTCAGTGAGGATCTGTAAAGCAAGCACAAATGCCAAAGGAATTCCAAACAGCCATCTTTTCTTCTGGATAACCAGTTCCAAAAACAAGAAACCTAAAGGGAGAAGGCTATAGACCGTCATCTGTGGTATATGCCCCGCAATCCTGCTCACAAGATTCCCGCTCAGCATAAAAATCAATGCGCCGATAAAACCGCTCTGCTTCTCGAAATCCAAAGCCCTGAGAAATCCATACATCCCTAATCCTGCAATCAGGATATGAAATATGATATAATAATTAAGATACCACGCCCTGAATGAGAACAAGAACAGCAGCGAAACCGGGTAAAATGAAGCGGTAGGTAGCTTATGAGGCATGCCTCCATAGTTATAGGGATCCCAGAGAGAAAACACATCTGAATCCCATTCTTCTCTCATAATCCAATAATAATAGGAATAAACCTGAGTTAAATCCCCCGCGCTGAGCACTGCGGTTGGGTGGAGCACCGCGGGCCAGAAGAATACAAGCACAGCAGCTCCCAGAAGCCAAAGATATGTTTTCGTCTCCATATGGAAAAGAACAAAGCTGTGCTTTTAAATATTACCTTGTCTAAAAACAATCCTATCCCCAATATCGGTTTTACTTTTCTTTGTCCATCCTTTCGGGATCTCAACAACATATCTTGCCTTCTTCCTCGGGAAGTAAACAGACCACGGAACAAAGTTTTCCTTTATCTCAACAACTTTCTGTGACTTATCAAGAAAAAGAACATCAATAGGAAAGAAAACAAACCACATATGGAGAGCACGGATGCCTTCACTAGGGAAACTCAATATCATGCTTTGGCGCTTCCGAAACATCAGGCCGAGCCCATTGCCTAGGAATGTATCCCTCTCTTCGGCATCCTGTGCCAATACTCTTTTTTTAGACGTATTAACCACGATCATAGTCCTGAAACATACCCTCCGAGCTATATAAAAGTATTTATACTCTTCTCACTTGCCTTGTTCTCATGGGGGAAGATTTATCACAGATTCAGGAGAGTTTGAGGAGATCATTCCAGGCCATCAAGCAGGATATTCTCGGCCACGAGTCAAAACTAAAG
>DATDTY010000005.1 GCA_035290625.1 Candidatus Nanoarchaeia archaeon | reverse complement strand
CGGCTGATTTCTTATTATTAATGACGTTGAATTTAAGGTTGTTCCATCTTCTTCTCCGTCGTTTGGGGTTATGGAGCAGATATAGCTTTCTGTTCTTGTTGTTTCGTTTGAGATTATTGTATTATAATTTAATAAATAATTGTTGTTGATCTGTTCTGGGGTTAAGGAATAATTATAAATCCTGAATTCGTCCAAAGTTCCATCGAAGTATGTTGTGCCTTGGTAATTCCTTCCTACATATAAATCATTATCTATGAATCCTGAGGTATTATGATCTGTCTTTGAGTTATTTAAGACTCCGTCAATGTACATATTGAAGTTATTAGCAGCAGTATCATTATCAAACGTAACAGCAACATAATGGAAGTTATTGTCTGTTATTGGCGCTGCTGAGCTTAAACTCGTCTCTGCAACGCCTTCTGTTACTGTGTAGCCAACTGTCGTATTAAACAGCTTTGGGGTATAGGTAGCGTTGTCTGTCTCAAAAGCGAATTTATATTGGAAATACTGATTGTCAGTTATTGCCAAATCCTGTGGGGAAATATCTGTAATATCAGCAAACTGTTCTGTATCGCAACTGGAATCATCACAGCTCCTCACGCTTAGATTCAACCTTAAAGCTCCTCTCTTATAAATATCCAGGATTTCGCCTGCAGTTAAACTTCTGTTCCATACCGCCACCTCATCCATCGTGCCGTTCCAGAACGCTACTGCGCTCTGAGGATACCTTCCAATATACACGTCATTAGAGCTTCCTGTAATCGAGCCAGTATATGAGCCAGAGCCTTGCTGTATCCCATCTATATAAATCTTGACAGTATTGGCAGCATCATCAAATGTAAAGGCTGCATGATGCCATTCATTCAAAGACAATGAGCCTGAAGGAGTTGATGCTCTCTCTCCATTCTCAATCCATACTGACAGCCTTGTTGCATCATCTGGCCTTAATGAAAACATATAAGATGTTTGGTATGATTTTTCAAGTATTCTAGGATAATAAATATCAGGCGGATCAGAAGGACCTTTCCACTTGAGCCATGCTGAAACAGTCAAATCAGAGGTTATATCCAGCTCATCTCCTGAGCTGGAAGGTATCTGGATGGAATCGTCTGCTCCATCAAAACCAATAGAAGTGCTGAGTTTTCCGTTTTGACTCAATAATGCCCCATTATAGGTTCCATTATTTCCACTTCCAGAGGAATCAACAATAGTTGTTCCAGATGCTTCATTCATATGCATCAAAAGAACATTTCCTGACATGCTTGTCTTATTCATATACTCTCCTTCATCCGTGCCTTTATCATCAGGCAGCTCTTCTCCATACGGCAATTCTTCTGTCCATGAAATATTATTCCACGCAGATACTGCGCCTGCATCAGCTATATTAGATGAGTAATTTCCTGTTGATTTTGAGAAGGATAATTGCACAGCATTGCTTGTTGTGTTAAATTCAGTATCATCATATGTTCCTTCATCAAAGCCTGTTTTTGCGAGGGTTTCAAAAATAGCATTCCCTGCTGCAACGCCTGAGATGGAATATGTAAATATAAGGTTATTGCTGCTATCAAGATAAAGCTTATAGTTTGTTAGATTATCATTGGAGTTTGTTTTATCAAAAACAGTCTCTTCACCCAGGGCGTCTCTCTTAAACCAGATCTCCCATGATTTCTTGTTTGTAAAGTCTAATGAAGCATCATCCGAGATATTGATGAATTCATTGGCTCCATTGAATTGTAATCCTTTTCCAAGAACTCCATTTACAAACTCCCCTCCGCTTTGCACTCCGTTATTTGCATTGCCTGAGAAATCGTTTATGTTTATCTCAAATGGCAAATAGAGATCATTCAAAGGAAGATTATTCTTATACCATGCATAGATATTTGCCACATTATCATTATCTGCATCAAATGTTGATTGATTATGGCAGGTCAGATTCTCATTCGTGAAGTTTGTTCCAGATGAGGAATTTAAGAGTGGAAAGGTTTGGTTAGGTATTGCATTCTGTATTGTGATATTTGCAACAGGGCCTTCTGCACTAAAATCAAAACCATCAGAAGCTTTTGCATGACAGGATATTGTATCTCCTTTATCGCATCCTGGAGTTGCGCAATCAAATGTGCTTAGATTTGAGAAATTTTGCAATATTGCGGAGTCGCCAGTATCCCTAAATTCATAATTGAAGGTGATGGTTTCGTTGTCTGCATCTGTTGAGCCAGAAGCATTACAGACTAACAATGAATCAGAAAATGCAGTCACAGGAGATACATATTCTACCAGGGTTGGAGCGGAGGGAATGGTATTTGCGACAGTAAAAGTAGCTAATGGGGTATTATTCACATTGCCTGCTGTGTCATTTGCAAAGAACTGCCAGCTCACTACTTGATTATGGGCGGCAGTTATAGTCTTGCTAACCGTGAAATTCTGTCCGGAAGTATAATTTCCAAGGGATTCGTTAGTACACGCCACACCATCACCAAAGCAGAAGATAACCTCTCCAGGATTTGAATCAGACCACGTTACATTAAAATGCACATCTTCTCCTGTCTTTGTCAGATCTGTTCCGTTTGCCGCATTATTTACGTAGCCTGGGGGTGTTGTTTCAAAGGTATAATTTGCATGTTCTTCTTTGATATTCAACCCACCTATTGAATTAAAGTCAAGCTTGGTTTTTGAGGTTGTAATGGCTATTTCATAGAGGTTGTCATTAATCTTTGTAATATCATAGATGGCATCTCCATCATTGAGATCAAAGTCAATCCAGTTTCTGTTTGATATAAAGTGGGAATTATACTGGGAATTTGGAAGGTAGATCAAAGGATGCTGCGCTGCTAAGACAAAGACAAAGGTTCTCTTTGTTGCATCTTCCAGAGTTGATGAGAAATCATAACTGAATGTGTACCTGTCTGTTAACTTTGTCGTACTGAAATCATCTATGCCGACAGCAGATGTCTTCAAAGAGATGCTAATAAGATTATCTCCTGTATCGTAGCTTAATTTATCGTTCGCAATATCCTTCTCAGTGTTATAATCAGGAATAATCTTGGCTGTATGCTGGTCAGAACAAGTTACATTTACCCTGTATGTATCTTCAATTGTTAAGGTGACTGTGTCAGTTACTGTTAATATTGTTTCTGTTGTTGTGTTCAAGAATGTTGAGAAGATTGAATCATCTGAACTGTTCGTTACATCTACGGCCATCTCAAATAAATTCACGTCAGAGCATTCAATATCCAAGGATAGGTTTTTGTTGGAAATGGTTGTGTTATCTGCTGACGGATAATTCCAATGTATGATGGGGTTCGTAGTATCTAATGTAAATATTCTAGGGGTTGAGTTTAGGCCATACCCTTCTCCGTCAAATGTTCCTGCTATATATTTATAATCAGTATCATTTGCGAAGTTTGCAGTCCAGTTTGAGTCTACTGAATCAGAAACAATCTCCGGCCCTGATGTTGAAAGGTTGATATAGAATTGGTAAGTTACAGAGTCTCCATCTATATCAGTAACATCTGACCAGTTGAAGGTGATGTTATAATTATCATGGTCAAAATCAGTTTCAGGGAAAACCCACCCTGTAACCTGCGGGGGAGGGGCGTTTGCAACAGTAAACTGCGAGAATCCCGACTGGTTTGTAACTCCATCAGAATTATTGGCATAGAAGAGCGCATAGATTTCTGCTCCCTTAGTTGCTGTAATGCTTTTTGTGACTGTAACTGTTCCATTGGAGTTTAAAGGAACAAAACTATCATTCTCAAAAACTCCAGTATCGTTCCAACTGAGTATATAGCCTGTTGCATTTTGAATATCTATTGTAAACTCTACCGAATCACCATTATGAGATACTGTTGATGCGTTGTTTGTGAAGGAAGAGAACGCGGCATGGGGCGATTGCACAGTGGATTCCCTAACAAGAAATAATTCTGCAGGATTAGTAAAATCAGTATTGTTAACCAACCTGTTTATAACACTTTGAGGGATTGTTCCATTCCATACAATCACATAAGATATAAGTCCATCAAAAGTGTAATCTCCCCCAGGGGCTACCTCTCCTTTAAATTGATTGGTGTTTCCTATCTCGAAGGGAATGTCATTTATCACAGGATCTCCCACTGAAGAAAATTCATATTCCTTTGTCCTATTAATGTAGATAGAATTCTTTGAGTTTAGGTTATCATGGATAAATGTCCAGAGATTCCAACTGTTTATGGTGGTAGTTGTGGTTGTGTCATTTTGGTAATGAGTTACTGTATCTCCATTATAAAGAAAATCAACCCCCATGTTGGTTGTATCCTCCCTAGAATAAACCCCAACATACCACCCGAGATTATCTCCAGTACATCCCCCCCTATTAGAGTCACACGAGCTTGATGCAAGAATAGATAGATCTGTGAGGGTTGGAGTTGCTGTAACATTAGCTAAAACGAGTACGGAAAAATCAGTCATGGTTTTAATGTTTGAAGAGTCAGAGATGTTCATATGATATTTAGTGCTATATCCCTGTGGATTTGTTGCGTTGCTATCAAACAAACCCCGTTTTGAAGGTATACTTGCTGGACTGTTCCCTGAATATTCTGAGAAATTCTGACAGATTATAGTATCCTCCATGCTATGGTGGGTCATGTTGTATCTTGCATACACCATCAGAGATTCATTCCAACAATTGAAAGAGATTTCTCCTCCACACCGAGGGTAACAACTTGCAGCAGTATATTGAGAACTAATCAAAAAAATTAATCCGAAGATGAATAGCAGTATGTTTTTTTTCATATAAGTTTGCCTAGTATCTTTCTATTTAATGCACTTATGGATCAAGGAACGAGAGATAGATAATAACCACGAAATGCCCAACTACCCCTCTTTTCTAGCAATTTAACCCCCAAACCATGCTTAAGAGCACAGGAGTATATAATCTTTTATTACGACTTTAGAAAGGTAACCTGCAGAGCATTACTTCATCCCTGCCTCTTTTGATTAGTCAAATATTTTCAAGCTTTAAAAAATATTCCCTGCCCAGTATAATCAGTCTTTGAGAGGGCTCTAAGAGGGAGGTTATAGCGGGTTCTTTGATTCTTAAAACCTCTTTAAACTGCTTTTCATTGAATACTAGGGGGTTTATCTCCTTGCCCAATAAAGTGGATAAGTGGGAACATTTCTTTAATAATCCTTTATCTTTTCTCTTTACAACAAACAGCAGATCAATATCAGAGCTTTCTTTAACTGCTTCTCTTGCATAGCTGCCAAATACTAAGCAGCTTAATACATTTTTATCTTTAGAAAAAAGTTCCTGCAAATTCCTGAGCAACAGGTTTAAAATCTTATCTTTTGTCTTTAGTTTATAGTCTTCTATTGTCGATAATAGATCAGGATAATCAGGTTGTTTCTTGTCTAAGCTTAAAAGTATGGTTTTACCTGCTTTCCTTTCTTCTAAGACAAGTTTAAGTGATTTAATTGTTTTCTGCAATGAATATGGGTGTATCTTAAGATTTTTGGATATTTCCTGCAGATGGGTTTCCTTTTTTTCATAAATATACAGCAAGATTCTTAATTTGTTCTCTGTCAAAGGCAAAAGCTTTCTTATCATTCTATCTCACCCAGAATCCTCATAATTTCCTTGACTTCTTTCACCCTTTCTTTCGGAGATTCTTTTAATTTCCTTTGCGTCTTTGGCAAATAGAGGTATCTATTTCTTGTAATCCTTATTTTACTCATTTCTTCAAAGAAGCCGTCTTTTAATTCTATTTCAGTAAGGGCTTTCTTTTTCTCCTCAAGCAGGTTATGGATCTTTTCCCGTGTTTCTTTCGGCACTATATTGTTTTTGAGCAGACCAATGATTACGCACCCATGGTCTTTTGAATAAAAACCAGCCTTTCTTACCAATAAGCCGTTGCAATATAGGAATAATGCCTGGTAAGCTTTGGCTATTGCCCATTTATCGTTCTCTTCCTTATCTGCTGAATCCAGATCAGAATACGCCTCTTCAAGATAGTCTTTATAAGATTCTTTACCTATAGTAATAAAACTCTTTTGGCATCTTTTGTATTCTTTTTCCAGAGCTATACTGTTTTTAGGTAACATATTTAGTTGTATATATGTACAACTTAAGTTGTATATAAAGCTTATGGTTTTGGATGCTGCATTGCGTTCGGATAAACCTTAAAAGGCATAGACTATATTGCTATAGCGGCTGGCAGATTATGCTCAGATATTTTGGTCAGCCCACTATATTTGAAATCTGGATTATTCCAGCTGAATCTGAATGGATGGTTAATAGAACTAAACACAAAGCAAGGAAGCTTTAAAATTATTTCTTCATCTCTGCCAAACAATCGTTAAATGCCTTCTCCCCCATTGCGAGGAGCTTGTCAGCATAGAGCTTTGATTTTGCATCGGTGATAATCCTGAAAACATTCCCTTCAGTCTTCGATTGCCTGTACCAGATCCAGCCCGGGCCCTCCTTGGTGGGCTTGCGGATAATCTTCAAGCCCCCTGTTTCGTCTCCGGTCTTTCGGATTTCCTGGATGTGCTCCTGGGCCTTCCAATACCCCTCCAGCTTTTTTCGCAGCTTTACGGGATCGGCAGCGCAGGCAATGTTGAGCCTTGAGGTTGTATATGAGGGAAGCTCCCCCAGGATTTCACCGAGAGGCTTCTTCCTTTTGGCTATGATTTTCAATATTAAGAGGAGAGCGAGGAGGCCGTCTCTGCAGCGGGACGGAGGGACAATAGGTCCTGAGCTGGAGCCTTCCCCCCCTAGAGGGGCGCCCAGTTCATCCATCTTTTCCACAATATTTGTTTCTCCAACTTCTGTCTCAACAATCGTGGCCCCATACTTTTCAGCGATCTCCGCAATCAGGCCGGAGGTAGCATCATTGACTACGACAATCTTACGGGATCCCTTGTAATCTGAAAGGAAATCATCGACAATAATGGCAAGGATGTATTGGCCTGAGATGATCTTTCCGTGCTGCTGCGTGAATGCTGAGCTGTTCGGCAGAACGATCTCTACCCGGTCTCCGTCACAGTCCCATCCTGCGCCAAGGTCTGCATTGAGATCTTCGACATAAAAGGTAAGATAGGCGAGGGAGAGCGCGTTGGGCTCGATGAGCCGATTGAAGACGCCTAAATCCATATTCTTGTACACGGGTTGGATGCCGATTTTGGAAAAGAGGTCGCGCAAAAGGACGGTTGCTGCGCCGCCGTTCGGGTCAAGGACCAGTTTTGAGCCTGCTTTTCTGATCCTATCGACTGCGTCCTGGCCAATCGTATTGAGCAGAAAGGTTATGTAGTCGTCACGCAGCTCCTTGGACTTATCAACACTTGAGCCTTGCTTTGCCTCTGCACTGCCCTGGAGAGGATTGCGCCGCATCCGGATAATCTGATCCATATCTTTTTTGGGAAGGATTGCGCCTGTCGGCGAAAGGAGTTTCCATCCATTCCATTCCGGCTCATTGTGGGAGGCGCTTATAATGATGCCTCCGTCTGCTTTACAGATTCTCACGCCATGCTGGATCGCCGGAGTTGTATTGAAACCTGCATCGATGACGCCAATGCCTGATGCCAGAAGGGCAGATTTCATCTGGCTGTGGATGGCGCCAGAGGAGGGGCGTGTATCCATCCCTATGACAACCTGCGGTGATTTGCGGTGTCTAGCCAAGAATCTGGCATATGCAGATGCATAGCTTCGGATGACCTCTTTGGAGAGATCTTCCTTGTACAGCCCGCGCACTCCGGAAAAAGATTCTACAAGCATTTTTCTTCCTGCAGCCTTCGGATGAAGGCTTCTGCGAATTTTACCTGCTCAGGATTCCCGATATCAATGAAGTAATCCTTGAGCTCAACCACTGCGACCTCAGTTTTCTTCGCGAGCTGGTTGATTGCGTCTGTCAGCTCAATTTCGCCTCTTGGCGATGGAGCGAGCCTTTTGAGATAAGGAAATATTTTTTCTGTCATGGAATATAATCCTGTGTTGATCTTATTTCCGATAAATTTCTGAGGCTTTTCAACGATTTCCTTAAGAGTTCCCCTTTGCTCTTTGATGACGCCGAAGTGCTGCGGCTCCTCATGCTGCACAACGCCAACTGCATTGCGGAATGATGAGATTCTTTTTAGGTCTCTTCCGGAATACAGATTGTCTCCGCTCACAACCAGGAATGGCCTGCGGCCAACAAATTCCTCTGCTGAGGCAACTGCCGCTCCTGTGCCCTTAGTGCCCGGCTGACGAATGAGGGTAGCCGGTATTTTGGCTGAGGCCAGGAATTCTGCAATCTTTTCTTTTTGGTAGTTTACGATAATACCGATATCAGTGATGCCTGCTGCATGGAGGTTATTGAAGAGGTATTTGAGAAACGGCACATTGTTAAGCGGGATGAGCGCCTTTGGAAGGTCTCCAAAAACTCCCCTCATGCGGGTTCCCCTTCCGGCTGCTAAGATCACAGCTTTCATGAAGTGATCACCTTTATGGCGTGCCCTCTTTCCCGGGCTTCCTGGAGGCATACCTCAAAGATCTCTGCTTCAAGGTTTTCCCTTATTTTTCTTTTGGAATATCCCTTTTTTTGAAGCCTTCTCACCAGCGTTTTTAGGCTGCAACGCATGACGATGCACTGGCTGACAAGTTTTTTTGGGAGATGATGGGAGAGATGTGAGTCAATAACAATTCCTTTTATATCCTTTTTGATACGCTTGATCTGCCTGATGCTCATGCCGATTGCCTTTACAAAGCCTTCAATGTTAATGATAGAGCACCTGCGCTTTCGGTCATAGCCTGCCGCAAGCTTGAAGTTTTTGATGAGCGAGGGAACATCGAGCAGGAGGTAGCCTTGGCTTTTGAGCTTGTTGGCAAGGGTCGTCTTTCCTGTCCCTGGAGTTCCGGTTATTGCAATCACCTTGAAGGGCATAGGCTGTGGAAACTGGATGTGTTTATAAAACCTTACGGAAAATAGAAGGAGGATTGGTCAATGTTGTACTCTGGATCTGTTACCTAATAGGGTTGTCAAAGAGTGTAGACGTTGCCCAGTAGAAAGTATTTATGCTCAAAATAAAAAGGATTATTGATTCGTTACGTCAATCGTTGTCTTTACACTTGTATTCACAGCAGCAAATGTCTGTCCTTGGAACTCAGCTGCATACACAGCTGGTGTAAGGTTAAACAAGTTGCTGATGAAAGACTCTGCAGAGCTGAGATAATTGAAGAGCCATCTCTGGCTGCCGTCAGCAGCCACCTTGTCCCAGGTTGCCAGGATTTGAGTGTTGTCTGCCCGGAGAAGATATATCTGTTGGGATTCATAGACTGCAGCTCCGGATATCACACTTACATCAATGCCTGCCTGGATTGCAGCATCACCAATGGCATCAAGGTTTGAGGAGCTGAGGCTCATCTGGAGCGCTCCTGAAGAGCCTGTCTGGTTTCCTGCTTGGCAGGATATGTAAAGGTAATCGGTCTCATTGATAAGCAAGGCATCTGAAGCCAGCAGGGAGCAGGTATGGTCTGTGCTTCCTGTGCAGTTTCTTAATGCAGTCCCGCCGAAGGCTGGCTCTGTCATGGCAGTGTAGTTGATGTTAACATCTGCAATTGCACAGCTTGCTGGGATACCTGTAGTGAGATTAAAGGCCGGAGTAGTGGTATTTGCTTCATACGGAGCTGTTCCAGGGCTTGGATCATAGCCCTGGCATGATAAACAGAAGAGGTTGCTCAGTGCAAGGCCTTGGGCTGAAACATAAAAGAGATCTCCAAGCGAGGTAAATCCATGCTCT
>DATDTY010000004.1 GCA_035290625.1 Candidatus Nanoarchaeia archaeon | reverse complement strand
ACGTATATTATCGAGGAAGACCGGGGAAAAAGGCAGTTCAAGTTCCAGCCTGGCCCTATCTTTGCCAATATTGTGCTCGCAGACGAGATCAATCGGGCAACCCCCAAGACGCAGTCAGCCATGCTTGAGGCAATGCAGGAGAAGCAGGTTACTGTTGGAAATTCCACCTTTAAGCTCGACCTCCCCTTTTTCGTGCTTGCGACCCAGAATCCCATTGAGCAGGAAGGAACCTATCCGCTTCCTGAAGCCCAGGCAGACCGGTTCTTGTTCAAAATAAAAGTGGAGTATCCAACCTATGACCAGGAAGAGCAGATTGTTGACCGCTATGCAGGTGAACTCAGGGAAAGGAAGCTTCGGGTCCTCCTCAATAAGAATAACCTGATCGGCCTGCAGCAGATGACGCGGCAGGTCCCCATCGCAAGTGATATCAAGAGAAGGGCAGTCAAGATGATCCTGGCTACTAGGCAGAACAAGCAGCTGATCCAGTATGGGGCCTCTCCGCGTGCTTCCATCGGCATTATCCTGGCTGCAAAGGCCAGCGCCCTGATCAAGGGGAGGAACCATGTGAGCAACGAGGATATCAACGAGATGGCCCTGCCGGTTCTCCGCCATCGCATCATCCTCAACTTCGAGGCAGAGCGCAAGGGCATCACAGTTGACGACGCAATAAAGGAGCTGGCGAGCAAGGTGAAGTGATGATCTCGACAGAGTTCCTTGACCAGCTGACAAAATTCCATCTCATTGTCAGCAAGCGCGTCACTTCCCAGTATGCGGGGCCAAGAAAATCCATCGCGATGGGCAAAGGCATTATCTTCAAGGACCATAGGATCTACGCGCCAGGAGACGATTTCCGCGCCATTGACTGGAGGGTGTATGCAAGGACTGATGACCTCTATGTGAAAAATTACGAAGAGGAGAGGAATCTTGCAGTCCATATTATTGTTGACGGCTCAGGGAGCATGGATTACGGCAAGCCAAGGTCAAAGTTTGATTACGCTTCGATGCTGGGAGTCGGATTTGCCTACCTGGCCCTCAAGGACAATGAGAAATTTCAGTTCTCCACATTTGCTGACGACATCAGCATCTACCAGCCGCGCAGGGGCATGGGCCAGCTTGCTGCGATGGTCGAATACCTCAATTCACGCAAGCCGAAGGGAAAATCCAATTTCCTCGATATGCTCACCAAATACAGGAAAGTCATCCGAAGCAAGAGCATGCTGATTCTTGTATCTGACTTTCTCTATAGCATTGAGGAGATCAGAAGCGGCATCCGGCTTCTTGGCGACAATGAAGTCAGGGTAATCCAGGTCCTGGATCCGGTTGAGCGCAATCTCAACCTTCGCGGCGACTTCCGGCTGAGAGACAGCGAGACCAATGATCAGCTTGTCACCTTTGTGAGCCAGCGCCTGAAGGCAAATTACCAGGAGATGATGGATCACCATACGGCAATGATTGATGATATATGCACAAAGCTCGGATACCGCTTCCATTCTATTACCACAGACTCTTCCTTGTTTGATGCATTTTATGCAATTGTAGGATAGCATGGCAGGAAAAGATCATGTCAGGCAGATCAGGAGGATGCTTGAGGATATCGAGGACACAGAGAAAGCGAGCCACGTCCTCTACCTCAGCAGCATTCTGGGAACCAGGGTCTTTGACGAGCGGGCCAGGCATTTAGGAAGGATAAAGGACATTGCCATCGATCCCGTTGGCGGCTTTCCAAAAGCTGTTGCAGTTATTGTCAAAAAGTGGTTTCTGCGGAGGAGGACGCTCTCGTGGGAGGGATTTGACCTCGGAGAATTCCCCCAAAGGCTTGTTGTCCATGCCCCGCTCCCTCTGTCCCAACTGCCAAGGAACTGCGTGTTTGTTGGCGATAAGATTCTGGACCAGCAGCTTGTGGATACGAATGGGATCAAGATTATCCGCGCAAATGATGTTGCATTTATTCCGATCCACAACACCCTCTTTCTGGCGAGCATCAGCATTGGGCTGAAGGGTCTGCTCAGGCGGATAGGCCTGAACACCGACGGCTGGAGCATGAAGGAAAATCTTGTTCCGTGGGCATACGTGGAGCCGCTGGAAGGCAAATTCCGCGACATCAAGCTCAAGATATCAGAATCGCGGCTCGGCGATATCCATCCTGCTGATTTTGCAGATCTCCTTGAGAAATTGGCAAGAGAGCAGCGGCTGAGCCTGTTCAGGAACCTGAGTAACCGCTATGCATCCAGAATCCTTGATGAAGCTGATGCTGAAGTGAGGATGTCGCTGGTTTCGGAGATTCCCCAAAGGCGGCTGGTGCACATCTTCACCCTCATGTACGAAGGCAATGTTGCTGATATCCTGCTGAGCCTGCCTGAGGCAAAACGCCGGGAGCTGCTGGTCCTGATGGGCCCTGCAGAGGCAAGGCACTTCCAGCTGCTGATGTCCTGCAATAAGGAGAGTGCAGGCCGCTTTATGACAAGGAAATTTATTACTGTTTTGCCGCAGGACTCAGCCCGGGAGATAATCCGGAAGATTCAGGCAAGCGACCCGCCGCGAGTGCTGCATGCAGTCTATGTGGTGAAGCACGACTTAACCCTGGTCGGAACCATTTCGCTGAGAAACCTCCTCATAAGCCCTTCAGGCGATCCTGCTTCGAAACTCCTCAAAAAGAAGCTGGTCTACGTCAGGAAATCAGCCCACAAGAACGTGGTGTACAGCATGATGGCAAAGTATGATCTCACCTCTATTCCTGTCGTTGACAGGAAGCACCGCATCATTGGAGTTATCAATGTTGAAGATCTCCTCAAGGAGCGTGTCTATGTCCCAGCCAAGCAGGATGCCGAGCAGGTCTAGGATCAGCTGGAAATCTATCCTGCTGTTCTTGTCTATCCTTGGCCCTGGCATTATCACCGCAAATGTCGGAAATGACGCATCAGGGATTACAACGTATTCCCTTGCAGGAGCGCGCTTCGGATATGGATTCCTCTGGCTGCTGGTCCCGCTGACCATAGCGCTTATCTTTATCCAGGAGATGGCTGCAAGGATGGGCGCAGTGACGGGCAGAGGTCTTGCCCAGCTTATCCGCGAAACCTATGGGGTGAGGATAACGCTCCTCATCATGGCAGGCCTGGTCATCACAAATATCGCGAACACAATTGCTGAGTTTGCCGGAATTGCTGCTGCCACAGAGATTGTCGGTGTCAGCAGGTTTATCTCAGTCCCCCTTGCAGCATTGGCAGTCTGGCTGCTTGTGACAAAAGGAAACTACAACAAGGTCGAGAAGGTGTTTCTTGTTGCATGCACCTTTTATATCGTATACTACTTCGCTGCGTTTCTCGCCCATCCAATCTGGCCTGAAGTCGCAAAGGCCGCAGTGGTTCCAAAAATCACTATCACCGCCCCTTATCTCCTGATGTTCATTGCCCTGGTTGGAACAACAATAGCTCCATGGATGCAGTTCTACCTGCAAAGCTCCATCGTTGAAAAGGGAATTGATATGCGGAAGTACCGCTATTCCCGCTGGGATGTGATCATCGGCTCCATAATCACAGATATTACTGCTTTTTTTATTGTTGTCGTGTGTGCAGCAACATTATTTAAGGCGGGTATCCCTGTTGAGACAGCATCTGATGTTGCTTTGAGCCTTGCACCAATTGCAGGCCAGTATGCTGCCTGGCTCTTCGCCTTTGGCCTTTTCAATGCAGCAATGTTTGCCGCCGTCGTCCTTCCCCTCTCAACAACCTACTATGTCTGCGAGGCATTTGGTTGGGAGTCCGGGCTCAATAAAAAGATCCGCGATGCCCCTTTCTTCTACAGCTTTTTCACGATAATGATACTGATTGGAGCAGCATTCGTCCTGATCCCTAATATTCACTTGATACAACTCATGGTTATCTCTCAGGCTGTGAATGGCGTTCTGCTGCCGCTGGTGCTTGTTGCGATGCTCCTCCTCGTAAACAACAGGAGCCTGATGGGCCAGCATGTGAATCCAGCCTGGCTGAACATTGCCGCCTGGGCATTTATTGGCATCATCATCGTCGCTTCATTGCTGCTCGGCTTGGTAACTCTTTTTCCGGAAAGCGCAGAGTACATAGCAACAGCAATCATGTAGCTCGTCCTTCTGCAGCACTATTCAGAATCAAACACTATTCAGACCCAAACAGGATTCATAACCCGAAGGTTGACCTATGAATGTTGGCCTATGCTCCAAAAATCCCCAGCCACTCCCTTCTCTTCCTTTTCTTCCACAGCCCTTTATGGTAACATGCGCTGATGATGAGAGGTAGGACAGAAGTAGCCTCAGCATAGACCATCTGCTCGTAGCTGGTGTCCACCTTTCCCCAGGAAGATGCCTCACGCA
>DATDTY010000003.1 GCA_035290625.1 Candidatus Nanoarchaeia archaeon | reverse complement strand
CTCTGGAACTCTTCAATGAAAACAAGAAGGTCGCTCTGGTTGGCCTCGCCTCTTGCAACCTTGTCTGCGAAGAGATGAGCATCAATGCTGTCCACCTCTGCATCTAGGTTGAGGTCAGAGAGGCTTAGCAAGTCTGAGCCTTCTGGATTGACCTGAGGGCCTTTGATTAAGAGCCAGTCGACTTTGAAGTCGTAGGGGGTCGATTATCAAAATCCTATTGTTTTATTGCAACTGGTTTTAGTCTTTGAATGAAGCGTGAGGCTTCAAGTATCTCTATCCCTATGATCTCGTCTCTTTTATTTAGCTCTATGTTTATGCCGGGAGCAATCTCTTCAAAGCTTTCCTCTTCTCCTTCTTTTAAGTAGATAAAAAGCGAGTCAGATTCCTTATCATAATTATACTTCTTATTCATTTTCTTGTCCACCTCCCACTCAACACCCTATTGATTATCTTTTCATCTGTTAGGGGATGTATTGTAATGATCTTATTATCTTGTTCCTCGTAAGCTATCATCATATTCCTCACCTTCTTATTGTAATAAAGCTTCTTAATGGCTATCTCCCTTCCTTCCACATTATCAAAAAACCGTTGGTCAGGGTTTTTGTAAATCTTGTTCGGGTAATCTTTGGGTATCTTCCTTATCTTTAACCTCAATTCTAAATGCTTTGAATACTCAATCATCTGGGTATCTCAAGTATACCTATCTTTAAATACATTTCCTTTTATCAGAAGCTCCTCAACGATTGATGCAGTTTTCAATCACTTTGGGAAGATAAACTATCCGTTGCTACCTATACCCTTCCCAATCCTCAACACTGCTTGTCCTCAATGCTTGGAGAACTGCCAATGTTGCTTGGTCTTCAGGATTCCTTCTCTGGAACTCTTCGATAAATACAAGAAGGTCGCTCTGGTTGGCCTCTCCTCTAGCAAACTTGTCTGCGAACAAATGAGCATCAATGCTGTCCACTTCTGCATCTAGGTTGAGGTCAGAGAGGCTTAATCGATCAGAGCCTTCTGGATTTACTTGAGGGCCTTTGATTAAGAGCCAGTCGACTTTGAAGTCGTAGGGGGAAGAGGGATATCCTACACTACAACTCCCTGCTTTACAGCCTCTCTTACTATGCTAATCTGTTTCTTAAGTTTATTAAACTCTTCAGGAGTATAGCACAAAAAATCTACAGGATAATCAAGATCCCATTTCATATACAGAGGAGGCGCCCTTTCAAGCATACCTCTCTTTCTAAATCTTTTTGAGACCACAATCAAATCTACATCACTCCATTTATGAGGCTTTCCTTTTGCTCTTGAACCAAATAGATACATCTTCTCAATCTTATTCTCTTTCTTGAATTCTTTAAGCTCCCTTATCAGTTTAGATTTTCTTGTATCCACTTTAATACCTCTTGACAGTAATCTATCATCTGCTCGGCCTCTTTCTGTGTATAGCTTTCTGGAGAGTCTGGATAGCGGGAAGCGGTGTAGGATGGATTTAATTTTGCGCATACTTCTATAATCCTTGCAGGCGCATTGCTTAGTTTAGCTAACCTGGTCAAATCATGGATTTTAGGAAATTCCTTTGTTCTTTTGATAAGCAATGCCTTAAACGCCTTTTCAGCAACCTGCTGGCACCAGAAAGCTGAAGCATAATAATCGCCGCTTTTGAAACTGTTGTTAGCTGTTCTTATATCAGCTTCTGCCCTGTCGATCCATCTCTTTATTTCTTCCTTCATACTCTCCTTAAAAACTTCAGAAATATTTAAATCTACCTATACATCCCCCAACCCTCAACACTGCTTGTCCTGGCTAATGCATTTAGGGACACTATCCCAACTTCAGGGCTCTTTTGCTCAAATTCACGTATGATTCAGAGAAGTGTTAGCTTGTCAATCTATCTTTTTGAGAATGCGTCTGAGATATGGACCACGCCTTTACGCAGTTATTTTCTGATTTCATTATTCCATTAAAAGCAATCCTTTATTAATTTCGCTTGATTCTCCGTTGATCAGGAATTGATTGGTTATGATTATATACTCTATATAAACTATTAGGATAAATTATTTATTATATGCTCCCTTACTCTGCTAAAGGGGGGTTAATTGGGTTAAGTTAAAACCAAAAGGAGGGCAAACCAACATGTCAACACAAGTCTTAGAGCAAATGCTGGTCTCTGTTCCGGTTCGACTTCAAGAAAGAGCATATCAGACTTTGGAT
>DATDTY010000002.1 GCA_035290625.1 Candidatus Nanoarchaeia archaeon | reverse complement strand
AGGTAAGACCGCATCGAAGCTTACGCTTCGAGATTCTGGAAACTCCAGAGCAGGCATTTGTCAGGAAGATGAAAAAGGAGGCTTAATAAACATGAAACGAATTAAGCTATCGAAGGGAAATACTTTCAGGATAGCACAGTTTTGATTCCGGGGAGGACTAAGGCAAGGCAGGCTGCGGCCATTTTCCAAAATGCTCCAACCGTGTGAAGGATTATGACCGGCTGCGGTGAAAATATCGCAGTGGCTTGCGAGTGAGCTCGTTCTCACTCGCTCACAAGCCACCGGCTGCCGCCCGGCTCGGCTTGCGCCGTCCTTCTGTAGGCACCGTTGAAGCCCCGAAGGGGCCAACCCCCTCAACTCAGTCTATGGCAATCCTCAAGAGCCTCGCAAAGAGGCGGCAGCATTGAGTTTCACCGCAGCCTTATGACCGCCACATTTTTAAACCTGCGATACGAGAGGTAAGATATGCAGGCGCGCATGATCAATGGAGCCAGGATTGTGATAGCAAAAGATTACAATGAGATGAGCAGGCTTGCTGCTGCAAGGATTCTTAAAGCCGTTAAGCGCAATCCGGCGCTCAGTATCCTGGTTCCTACAGGAACAACTCCTGAGGGTGTCTACGCAATCCTGAGAAAACACAGAAATCTCTTCAGTCAAGCGACATTCTGGAATATGGATGAATATTGCAAAGGGAAAAGGCTGATCTCGAGGAAGCATCCCGCAAGCTACCGTAACTATATGCATGATCGGCTCTTCAGGCAAGTTAAAGCAAAAAGCTATTTCCCTGCTGTGAGGAATATCCGGCATCCTGGAACTTATGATGCCTTGATCAGGAAGCAGGGGGGCATAGACCTCTGCCTTGATGCAATCGGAGAGGACTGCCACACATTTGGATTCAACTTTCCCGGCTCCTCATTCAGAAGCAGGACAAGGCTGGTCAGGATCAATAAAGGTACAAAGGAGGTGAATCAACAGCTTACAGGAATAGAAACTCCGGCCTTTGCAGTTACCACAGGACTTGGCACCGGAATGCTTGCAAGAGAGGTTATCGTTATTGTTTCCGGAAAAAGAAAGGCGGGGATTCTGAGGAAGGTCCTCTTCAGCCCAGTTTCTGAGAAAATACCTGCGACGATTCTTCGAGAGCATTCAAACTGCACCTGGATTGCGGATAAAGAGGCAGCAAGGCTGCTGCGTTGATGGTTGTCTTTGGTGGAGTTGAGATCCTGTATACCAAAGAAGCACGCTCAATTCAGGCTATTGATTCTGCTTAATCGCCTCTGCTAATTTTTTCAATTCGTTCATGTCTGCTTTTTCACCCGTTTGCGTGCTGATGTACCCCTCGTATGCATCAAAGAATATCTTATCTTGCGCCCATATTTCCTTAAACTTTGCTTTAACTCCGTGCAGAGGATATAACTTCGTGTGAGCATGGTTCACCCCCATCCCCTCCATCACCATGGCAACCCGCGTTACATCTAAGCCCTTCTCGAGGATTCCAGCAACTTTCCTTGATGCAGACATGAATTTTCCATATTCCTCTTCCGGCATATCAAAAGCGTAAGAATCAAAATGTTTTTTAGTCAAGACTAATGCCATTCCTTTTGTGTTGGGCATGATATCGAGGATTGCCAGAAAGTTTTCATCTTCCCAAATCTTCGCTGAATCGATCTCTCCTTTGATAATTTTACAAAATATACAATCGGCCATGCTGCCGTGAGCAAGATGAGAGCGTTTAAATAGATTACGCACGAATCATCTCCGGTGAAAATCTTGCTTCGCAGCTGCCGCCGAGTTCGCAATGACTGAAAAATTCTTCTACAAATCGACATTCGCCCCGTAAGGGACCTCCCCCCGAGGTCGATGTTATTGTTCTTGCCCTGTTGCTCACAAAGGGCGGCAGCAATGATTTTCACCGCACACGCACGAATCCTGAATTCCTCTGAGCTCTCCGAATAATTTATATAGCTGGCTGACCCGGAGCTAAGCATGGGAATCTTAGGAATCGATTTGGGAGGCGGCCACGTGCGTGCCGGGCTTGTCAGGAAAGGCAGGGTTGTGCGTGCCGAAACGCATCTTCTCGACAATAAGGCAGGCAGGCAGAAGATCGTTAGGCAAATCCTGGATGCCATTGACGGAATGTTTGATCATTCGATCTCTGGGATCGGGATGGGAGTTCCTGCCTATGTGAAGAACGGCGTTGTGTTCGATGCGGGGAACATCCCGGCTTTTCAGAATATCGACCTTGAGAGAACCCTCAAGGCCAGGTATGGGGTGCCTGTAGCGCTGAACAACGACGCAAACTGCTTTGCCCTTGGACAGGGCATACGGAAAGGCATCGTGGTGGGCTTGATCCTTGGGACAGGAGTTGGCGCAGGGATTGTTGTTGATGGGAAGCTTCTCTCAGGCAGCCACTGCGGCGCGGGTGAGTTCGGCAGGATTCCATTGCACAAGGGAACTGTGGAGGATTACTGTTCTGGCAAATTTTTTCTCAGGAGAGGGGATGATGGCGAGTCTCTGGCTGCCAAGGCGGGAAAGGGCCAGAGGGCTGCGAGGCAAACCTTCATGGAATACGGAAAGCATCTGGGCGAAGCGCTGAGCATTATCGTGCACAGCCTTGATCCTGATTCGATCGTCCTTGGCGGCTCGGTTGCGAACTCGT
Source organism: Candidatus Nanoarchaeia archaeon (assembly GCA_035290625.1). Lineage (NCBI taxonomy): Archaea > Nanobdellati > Nanobdellota > Candidatus Nanoarchaeia > Candidatus Nanoarchaeia archaeon. The sequence continues at coordinate 13,078 of DATDTY010000002.1, read as the reverse complement.
ACAAGTATTTCAGGAAATCTATGCAGGCGTCCCTGAAGCGCCAGATCTCTCCACGATTATTCAGGCATCTTCGGATTTCTGTATCGAAGAAAAGGCATGCAGCAATCATCGGGGCGGCGCAGCTGGTGACCAAGTAGGGCAAGTTGTTTTGCGCATGCCGCCTCCTGCCTTTAGGTGGCATTGAAAAGTTGCTCGCTCCGCTCGGCAGCGCCAAGTTCGCCATGAGCTATTCGGTCAGAAAAGCGACATTCCCCGAAGGGGGCAACTCCCTTGTCGCTGCGCATTCTCCTGATGACTATGGCTCACAGGAAGGCGCTGCATATCTTTTCAACGCCTCCTGCCTTTAGAAATCTTTTTAAATTCTGCAAGGTTCAATCCTTGAGTATGGACAAAGAGGCAATTTTGAAACAAACTGAGGAATATATAAAAAATAAGCTATCTGGCGAAGGTTCTGGCCATGACTGGTGGCATGTTTATCGTGTTTGGAAAAATGCTATTCATATCGGCGAACATGAGAAAGTAGACTTATTTGTAGTTCAACTTGCTGCATTACTTCATGACATTTCTGATTGGAAATTCAATGATGGAAATGATGATGTTGGCCCAAGATTAGCAAGGGAATGGCTTCAAAAATTACAAGTTGAAGAAAAGAATATCTCTCATGTTTGCGAGATTATAAAGGGGATGTCTTTCAAAGGTGCGGGAGTTAGAACACAAATGCACACCACAGAAGGAATGGTTGTGCAAGATGCAGATAGATTAGATGCTATTGGTGCGATTGGGATAGCCAGAACCTTCGCGTATGGTGGGCATATGGGACGAGAAATTTACAACCCCCATATTAAACCTGAAGTGCGTGATTCTTTTGAAAAATACAAGAATAGCAAAGGACCAACGATTAACCATTTCTATGAAAAATTGCTTCTTCTCAGAGATTTGATGAATACAGAAACTGCGAAAAGAATTGCGGGAGAGAGACACAAGTTCATGGAACAGTTCTTAACTAGATTCTCCAACGAATGGGACGGGAAGGATTGACCGCTGGCTGCGGCGAAGGATGTCTTTCTCTGGATTCGCAAGCGGCTCTGCTGAAATCCTTCGCTTCGCGGCAGTGCCGGTACTCAAAAATGCTTTGTATTTTTGGTCGCTCCTTCGGAGCAGCTCGGTCTCAGTTCGTTTAAGAATATATCGACATATCCTCCGATGGGACGACCCCCTTGTCGATGCTCATTCTCCGGAATAGTGACCTCACACATGGGCACTGCATCAGATTTCAGCAGCGCCCAAGCACAACATTTATATAACAGAATGTTTGGAGCAAATGCAGTGATATGACAAAGGCGCTTGTTGTTGTGGCGCATCCAGATGACGAGACGATTTGGATGGGTGGGACAATCTTGAGGAATAGGAAATGGGAATGGACGATCCTTTCTCTCTGCAGGAAGAGTGATTCCGACAGGTTTCCTAAATTTAGGAAGGTGTGTGAGAGGTATCGTGCGCATTCACTTATCTCTGATCTAGAGGACACTGCCCTTCATCCGATCAAGATTGAAGATGTCAAGTCAGCGATAACAGAAGCTTTGCAAGAGATAACGTATGATTATATATTCACGCATGGAGCAAATGGGGAATACGGCCACATCAGGCATCGGGAGGCCCATACCGCAGTCAAGTCTCTTGTTGAGGACAAGCTGCTGACCTGCTCGAAGATATACTACTTTTCCTATGTTCTTGGCAAGGAGAAAGCTGCCAAGAATCCTGGCTCGTATCTGCCTATTCCAGGCCAAGGCTCGCTTCGGACAGAGCTTACCCAGGCCGAGTTCTCCGAAAAGGTGAAGGTTGTGACTGAGATTTATGGATTTGATCCTGGCAGCTTTGAGGCAATGAGCTGCAGCAGGGTGGAGACGTTTGTGAGCTGACCATGAAAATCCTCGTTCTCTATCCCTACCCTCCTGAGCCTGACGGGCAGAGCCTGCAGGGCCATTACCTTGTGCAGGGCCTTCGCGAACTCGGCCATCAGGTGATGCAGTGCGATCCCCAGGACAACATGCAGAAGCGCTGGACGTACAGGTTTTTCAGGCCTGATGTATGCATCGGTGTAGGGTTTTGGGGCGACACGCCAAGGGTTGTCCTGGATCCCCTTAAGTCTAAGATTGTTCCTGTGCCCTGGTTTAATGCAGACGGGTGGGTGGCGAATTACCAGGATACGCTCAACCAGCTTCCGCTGATTGTTGCGACAAGCAATTGGGTGCGCTCTACGTATATACGGGATGGCGTGGCCGGCGACCGCATCAAGGTCGTGCCTATAGGTTTTGATCCGAATGTGTTCAGGCCTCTGCCAGAGTCTGATCCGGGAAGGCTTGAAGTGCGGAAGATGCTGGGCATCAAGAAGGATGAGAAGATGATCCTGACAATCGGGGGAGATGTTACCAGCAAAGGCGCGCAGGAGATTTTCCAGGCATTAGCCAATATAAACGAAGAGCATCCAAAATGGAAGTATGTGTGCAAGGTTTGGGACAGCTTTTCGGCCTGGGATCATGGAGCGGAGGAGAAGGCGCTGCTCAAGAAGCTTGGCCTCACAAAGAAGGTAAGATACCTCAAGGGAAAATTTTCTCCTGGATTTATCAGCCAGCTCCTTAATGCGTGCGATATCTATGCTGCGCCTTCACGGCTTGAGGGGTTTGGGATGATCCAGCTTGAGGCGCAGGCATGCGGGAAGCCTGTGGTCTCGATCAATGTCGGCGGCCCACGGGACACGATTGTGCATGGGAAGACAGGATTTTTGGTTGACGTTGCCCATGAGGTGAAGCTCGACAGGGAATGGGTCTACAAGCATATGGGATTCAAGAAGAAGATGCAGATCGAATTTCCTGTTCCGAAGACGTTTGCATACCGGGCAGATATTGGCCAGCTTTCGGCATGCTTAGCCAAGCTGCTCTCTGACGATGCGTTAGCAGTATCAATGGGCAAGGCTGCTGCTGACCATGCCCTCCATAATTTCCACTACCGAACGGTTGCCCAGCAGATGGTTGATGCGATAACAGAGAATGTGGTTAAAGGCAAGCAAGCATCCAAAGAAATTTCCCTTATATCAGACTTCTCCCCGCTTTGACCGAGTGATAGGCAAGGATGTACATCCCTGCATTCCAGGCCTGGTTTCTTCCCCGCGACGGCTTCCCGGTATTTCCATCCAGCCATTCGCTGAAGTTTGAGATCGTATTTGCCTCAGCCAGACTGGCAAGCTGCTTCCTGGCCTCATTCATCTGATTCATCTTCACAAGAGCTGTGACATACAGCCCGCCGATGTATGTCCAGATGCCTGCATTGAGGTAATGATAGGGAGTTCCGGCATCGCAATCATCAAAATAATCCTGCCAGTCTTTTGTTCCTCTCCTGATTGGAGGATAGATGGATTTTATCGGGTAGGGCTTGCTGATTCTCTGCTGCCTGATATGGCGGAGGATGCGCTTTGCCATAGGCTCAGCCGCAAGTCCAAAAAGGACTGCAAGGATATTGCCCAGGGAATCAAACCAGTCTCCTCTCTCCTTGTATGAGCCGTGGTTCTTCCATCTCCAGGCAAGGTAGTAGCTGGCGTTCCACAGCCTTGCATCGGGATCGTGGTTGGAAGACTGCTGGAGGATTCCGGCGCTCTTCCTCTGCTGCACAAGGTTGAGCACTTTGTAATAGAGCGCCATGGAATTTATGGTATGGCCATAACGGTGCGGAAACGCATCCTGCCAGTCTGTTGTAGGAAGCTGGCCGAGCATGTGGTTTTTCCCTGTTTCCTGGCAGCGAAGCCAGTTCAGGGCTCTTTCAATGGAGTTAGCCTCAGCTTTTATGAGTGAGCTGTCACCATACCGCTGCTGGTAGATAAAGTGGCCAATGATGTACCAGAGGCTTGAGTCAATCGAGGAAAAGTCCACATGGGGCTTTCGCCTGCTGAAGATGTCAACAGCGTTCGGAATTTCTCCAGCTGGGCTTTGATGCTTAGCAAGCAAGAGGAGCGATTGCTTAAAGGCATTTTTCAGTTTGGCATCATCCACCAGGCTGGCTCCAATCGAGGTGATCATGCTGTCCCTTGCCCACACTGCATCATAGCCAGGATGAGATGCATAAAAGCCATGTTTTGTGGCGCAGAGACGGAGGACTTCGACTGCCTGATGATATGCTTCCTCTGTGTGGTCCATGGACGAAGATTTGCCAGTACTGCTATTTAAATTCTTGCTTTGAGAAGCTCGGTAGAAGATGGCGATGGCGGCCATTTGTGAGCCCCTGAAGCCAAGGACACAACAACGACAAGGGGGTCGTCCCATTCGGGGATATGTCGCTTAGCAGTAAAACATCGCTGGGCGAACCTGCCACCATCGGAGCGAAGCTTTTCAATGAGCCAGTTTGAGAGTACTGATCCTAATACCTCTCATCGTAATTGATCATCCTGTTGCGGTTCCCCCACGCGTATTTGAAGGAGACCTCCAGCATCCACGCAGTCAGCTGTCGTGTTTCGTGTTCATCTGTTGTGTGGATGCTCTCATGTGTTTGCACTTCGTGGGAGAAGGAAGGCTCGAGTCCTGTCCTTATCTCCATCTCATCCCAGCCAAGCCATGTCCTTCCATAGAATCCTGGAGTTCGGGAAGGGGGCTCAAACCTGCTTTTCTTCCGCAAGGCTTTCATGGTATGATCCTGGATGAGCAAGAGCCTCTGGACCATGTAATCGAGGTGAGGGGCAAAATAGCCGGAATCTTCAGAATGCTCTTGCCTGAAAGGACTATCTTTCTCCACTGGCCTGTCCCTCTGCCTGAGGAGATAGTCAAGAGGGAGCAGATTCAGCTCGCCGGGTTCCCTTGTTTGCATATCATAGCCAAACTTCATTGCAATCGCCTCAGCTTTCCAAAAGGAAGGATTTTGTCTCCAACAACATAGACGTCACAACTCCTTAAAAAAGCATCGGTAAGAAAAGGGCTCTTGCTGTGTTCCTTTAAGACATTGCTTCCTTCTGTGGCGACGTTCGATGAGGGCTGGACGATAAGGGTTTTGCTCCTGAATTTGCCTACAAGGTAGCACTTGAAGGTCTCTGACCTCACTGCATCCCTGATCTTCACCGCAGGATGGATGTGGCCAATGATGAGTGTATCACACTTCTTGAGGCAGGGGAGGCCAGGCAAGGCGTCTCCGTGAGTGACCAGGATGTGTTTCTTCCCAAGGGAGAATGAAAAGGAATCCAGAAGCTCAACATTCAGCTTCCTTGCCAATGGCTGAACAGCAGCATCGTGATTGCCCTTCACAATAACGATTTTCTTAGAAAGCGAGGCAAGGTAATCAAAAAAACGCAGGCAGTGCCTCCATTCTGTCTCCGAAATCCTGCCAAATTCGTCCTTTAGGTCTCCGTTTAATATCACTGCATCAAACTTTTTTATTTTTTTGTTTTTTTTAATGGTTTCAATGGCTTTTTCCAGGCGCTTCATGGTTTCCCTGAAAAAGATGCGGGGGACTAAAACGCCCTGCCTGTTCAATGATTCCTCATACCCTATATGGATGTCTGAAATGATGAGAGTGCTGCCTGCGAGAATGATGAGGTCATGGGCTGAGATGTTTGAGGCGAGATGCATGGTGCATTGAAGCCGCCTTCTGTATAATAATCCTTTGGAAAATAAACGCAAAAAGAAGCTCCATCCAAAAAATGAAGGTTGCCATCTATTTTGCGAGCCTCTGCTGGTAAACGAATGCTGTTGACAGGGGGATGTCCCTACGGGGATGTCAACCTTTACCCTACAACAAGCAGGCGAGCTGATGGCAACCCGACTGAAAGGAGGTTTTTTGGATGGAGCACCAAAAAAGAGAAATGCTTATATTCTTATCCGGTTTCTCAGGCAGTTGATGGGAAATACATTACTGTATACCGTATTGCATGACGCAAAGGACTGCCCTAGCTTTTACAGGGAATGGGATAGGAAAGGGAAAAATGGTGCTGGAAGCCTCACCTTTACTGCAAACGACGCAGATACCCTCGTTGCAGAGATGGAGAGATCAGCTGTGCTCTTCAAGGAACCCTACATACTTGATGCTGGAGTGCCGGAGGCATACAAGGACAAGACGCACCTTTCCCCGAAGCCGATGAGTGATGAGGATGTCGCTCGGGTTAAGGAAGCTTTAGGAGCGCAGGGCTGATTCTTTACATGGAGTGGTGGTTGTTCTGGCATAAGACTTCTTTATTAGTGGACGCTCTTCCACAAATACTCGAAATATTTTTTGTAGTTCTGCGATAATGATTTATGCTTTATGACAAAAGCGACTGGCTTTTCAAGCCAGAGCACGTTTGCAACAGAGTCTCCGTAAATATAGATAACATTCAGGCCGCTTAGTATTTTTGGCAAAATCTTGTATTCATAATATCTGGATTTTGTTATTGGCCTGTTTCTCGATTCGTATACAAGAAGCAATCTCCATTTGCATTTCAGCTTCTCCCTCTTTTTATTATAGTGAGGCCAGAAATAGGGAAGCCTGCTCTCAACATCCCCTGTTGCTCCGATGAAGAGGACTTCTTTGCAGTTGAGGCATTCCTTCAGGATTGTCTTGATCCCTTCTGTTCCGCGGTAGATTTCTGATTCTATTTCGGCAGGAGCTTGGCCAAAAAGCGCTTTCATCTCAGAAATCGTGGTTTGGATTTCCTGCTTTTGCTCCTCGATTCTGGCTTTTTTTTCATCAAGATATTTTTCCAGATTCTCCGGGTTTTTTGCCTGGAAGAATTTCTTCTTATGTTCAATAACATAACTCACAAGGCCTTTTTCAACAAGCTTGTTTAAGGCGTCGTAAAGGTTTTTCCTGTAGACTCCTGTCTGCTCGACAATCCTGCCAGCAGGCGTTGCTCCCAAGCTGAGCAGGGCGAGGTAGATCTTGATCTCGGTATCTGTCAATCCGATGTCTTTGAGGAGGGTGGTGTTCATACCATGAGAAGGGCTGTTGGGTATATAAAGATTGTGGTAGTGATAGGATACTACAAATATTCATAATACTCCTTGTATTCACTAGTAAAGAAGCAATGCAAGATCTTTTCGTGGGAGTAAGGATGGAAAACGTGAGTAGACTGCATAAGCAGGTAGTTCAGGAGCCGCAAATAGACACGCTTAATTCATTATATGTACAGCTAGCGAAGCAGTATAACCTGTGGAAGTGTACGATGCTCGGATATTGGAATAGTCCCCTCATAGACTATTCCGAATTGTTTTCAGGCTCAGATGTCCAGCTTTTTGCCAAGGACGAGTCGCATGCACCAACTCGCTCAATAAAAGACCGGCCAGCACTTTATCTTCTGGCTAATGCCTTTTTGGCGGGGAGAGATAGAGTCGCCGATGCAAGTTCAGGTAATTATGCCTTATCATTAGTCTATTTCGCAAATAAATTAGATATGGAGGTTACCCTCTTTATACCAGAATCCTTTCATCCCACATTTTTGCGGCGTGTGGAGCAGACGCCAATATATCATTGCTTTACTGGTAATGTTTTTTGGGCTGGAATCCCTAATTCCGACGCAGCTCGGGAACAATGCAAGAAGTGGGCAGGAGAGCATCCAAAATATCTTTATCTTGATCAGTACAGCAATCCATTAAATTGGAGGGTCCACTATGAGTTTACAGCTGAAGAAATCCTTGACCAGCTACCGGACAGTAAAGGCAAGCAGGCATATTTTGTTGCCGGGGTTGGCAGCGGTGGTACTGTCATCGGAGTTGGGAAACGCTTAAAAGAAGAGTTAGGGGCGAAGGTGATAGGTGTTGAGTCAGCAGAAGCTCATTCAATACGCGGAGTTCGGCACCTGGATAGTACAAGCAATCCCCGAGTGTATGAAGATAACGTTTCAACTATAGATGACATATTCTCCATCGATAGGGCAGAAATAGAGGGATATAGAAATGAACATCCTCTATGCACAGGATTTGGAGACTCCGCCACCGCAAATTTTGTTGCGAGTCAAAAACTGCGAAAGAAAATCAAAAGCGGGGTTATCATCACGGTAATCCCTGAGGGGAGGAGATGAGGGCAGTAAAGGGGACGCCCAAACATCTCTCTAAGGCAGGGCAACTGCACGGATTTACCTATTTAATGCTTAATCTGGAATTTACCTGCAACTATAAGTGCCCTAAGTGTTTTAATATGGGGGCTGCCAAACAAAAATACCCCCCTGAACAGATGCTGACATTGCAAGACAGGCTGGACTTGATTGGCCAAGCTCAGGAGCTAGGTGGAAAAGTAGTTGTTATTGCGGGCGAGGGCGAGCCGACAATTCATAAGGATATCCGAACACTGGTTACGGAGATTAATTCCAGCAGCATGATCCCTGTTGTGTATAGCAACGGGCGAGCACTCCACAGGGAGGTTATAGAATTCTACGCCAAGAATAATTCTGTGCTTGTCCTTTCACTTGATTCGCTGCAAAATAAGCGATATGACTATCTAACAGGAACGAAGAATCAGCTCCAGCAGGTGCTCGCCAACATCCAGATTCTTAGAGAGATTTACCGTGGAAGAATTGAAACGCTAGATGACCTCACTGTGCTTAGCACAGCCATTAACACAACAGTCTCCAGTGTAAACAACGATGAAGTGCATGCAATAAAGGAGTTTTGCGCAGAAGATATCTACTTTATCTGCAATCCGCTTGCACGGCTGGGAAATGCTGTGGATAATTGGGAAGGCCTTGTCAATCCAATGAGCAGGATTGAAGATTATGCTCCATTAATACGAAGCGTGTCCGAGTCAGGGGGGCCGCTAACTTTAGATTCCGCCGGTTTGTGTGGGTATTCGTCCAATGGCGTTGCAATAGGGCCGTATGGCCACTACATGACCTGCGCCTATACTCAACTTACCAATGATTTACTGGGCAACATAAAGGAAACACCATTAAAGAAAGCTTTCGAATACAAAAACGCCAGAGAACAAGAGCACTATAAAAAGCACGGAACTGCTCCGTGTTTGGTGAGGATGCCTTCATTTCAAGAATATTTGCAGAATTTGGCCCACGTGCCCATAGTCAAAGACTAGCGGAGAATTCCTACCTCTTCCAAAAGCTCTTCGTATTCTTTTTTGCTTATTGTAACTGTTTCCTGCTTCATGATGTGATGGAGCACTAAGGGCTATATTAATGTTGCGATAGGCATTTTTGTATCCTGATAGAAGATGTGTGTTTTGGCAGCCGTAAGAAACTATTTCTGTATCTTCTGCATCACCACTTCATGCATCCTCTTCAAAAATGCTATCCTGTCCTCCATCTTCAGGATATCAAGGTAGCCCTGTGCAACAAGGTTAAAAGAGAAGGGGGATGGGCTCTGGGTGGTGACCTCTTTCAGCGAAATCTTCTTTTCCTCAATACGCCTCATCACTTCCTCTGCATGCCCGATGTCCATCAGATCTTCAAGCACTTCACGCCGCGCCTCCTTCAGAATCGAGAAGTCCTCAGAGATTCTCCTGAGCGCAGTCATCAGGATCATGGAGCTGACCTGCTGCCTGCCAACACGCTTCGTTCTTCCTTTGTAGTTCCTGAGTATCATCAATGCTCTTGTTGCGCAGTGGCGGAATCTCCGCTTCATCACCTCTGTCTTATCAATGGCAAGCTCGGCGATCTTCCTCAAGTCCTTGCTCTTCAGCATCCCGAATGCCCGGACAGGATTAATCTTCCTGCCAGAAGTGATATAAAAGCCATTGTCATTTATGCCAATCTCGACATCCTTATGCTCAGTCCGCGAGATTGCAAACGCAACACATCTGCTTAAGACATCATTCACCCTTCTTCCAAAGAGTGTATGGAAGATGACCATTGTCTGCTTGCCTGTGGAATAGGATTCAACCAGGATCTTCTTGTCTGAGGGGATCTGGCAGTAGCGGAACTGCTCCTCAAAATAGCAGTACAATGCCTCAGCAGCGTTCGCATCAACATAGAGATAGGTGTTGATAAAGGTCAGAATCTCTTCCTTTGACTTCTTCTTTGTAAACAGATCATCCATATACCTCCTGAACTTTCCGATCTCAATGCTCAGGTCAAAACTCAAGGGCAGCATCTCACTGAACCAGGAAGGCACTGTGGGAGGCCTGTTTGCGCTTGCCTTTACCTGAGCCACCATGCCCCTGCTGAAAAGGAACTCATAGGTGTTTCCTCCAAGGACAAAGACGTCTCCCCTCTTCAGCTTCTCAAGGAATCCCTCATCAAGCCTGCCGATGCTCTGCTCGCCGATCTTTACAGTGATGAAGGTCTCGTCAGGGATTGTGCCGATATTGGTCATATAGATGACCCTGCCGAGCTTTCCGCGCTTTCCTATCTCCCCTGCCTCTTCATCAACCCAGATCTTGGCATAGATATTCCTGTCTTCAAGGTCAACGTACTTTCCGGCAAGATAATCGAGGACTTCGTGAAACTCCTTTTTCTTAAGGCCGTGGTAGCAGTAGGAAGAAGTAACAAGGCTGTAGAGATCCTCAATCCTGGTTCTTGAGTCAACAGCTATCCCTATAATCTGCTGGCTCAGCACATCAAGGCAGTTTGTTGGAATATGGATCCTGTCAATCTTCTTCTCCATGGCTGCCTTGAGGAGGACGCTGCACTCAACCAGGTCATCCCTGTCCATCACTATGATCCTTCCCTTTGCCTTTTCATGCAGCCTGTGGCCAGACCTTCCGATTCTTTGGAGGCATCGTGCGACAGACTTGGGGCTTCCAAGGAGGATAACGAGGTCTATATAGCCTATGTCAATCCCCAGCTCAAGGGATGTTGAAGAGACAACAACCTTGAGTTTTCCCTGCCGCAGCTTATTCTCTATGGCAAAGCGGTGCTCCTTTGAAAGGCTTCCATGGTGTGCTCCGATGTTCTCAGTGTAATTCTTTGGGAACTTCTCTTTCAGATAATCAACAACCCTCTCAGTTGCGCTTCTCGTGTTTGTGAAGATAAGAGTTGAGGTATGGCTCTGGACAAGCTCGTCAATGAGCTCGTACATCTTCTGGTGCCTTTCTTCAGCCTCAACGTTGATGAGATCAGGAACAGGGCACATCACCTTGAGGTCCAATTCCTTGATGAACTGCACATCCACAATCAAACAATCGCGTTCTTTTCCGTTCTCATAGCCAACAAGGAACTTGGCAACCTCTTCCAGAGGAGAGATGGTCGCGCTCAGGCCTATCCTTGTCATATGGGAACTCATCTTGCCAAGACGCTCCAGGCTCAGGCTTAAATGAACGCCCCTCTTGTTCTCAGCGAGCGCATGCACTTCATCAACGATGCACCATTCAACACCGTTCAGGAAATTCTTAAATTTTATCGAGGAGAGGATGATTGCAAGGCTCTCGGGGGTTGTGATCAGGATATGAGGGGGCTTTTTCAGCATGGCGGATTTTTCAGAAGCTGTTGTGTCTCCTGTCCTGACAGCAACTCGTATTCCTAAGGCTTTTCCGTTCAAGGCTTCCATATCAACAAGCGGCTCAATGAGGTTCTTGTGAATGTCGTTATTCAACGCTTTCAGAGGAGAGATGTAGACGCAGTAGATGCGATCCTCCAGGATCCCTTTCTGAGAGGCATCGACAAGCTCGTTCAGGATGCTCAGGAATCCTGTCAAGGTCTTGGTAGCGCCTGTAGGAGCTGATACCAGGATGTTCTTTCTCGAGTGGATCTCAGTTACAGCATAGAGCTGGGGCAGGCTGAAGGAGGGGAATTTCTTGAAAAACCACTGCTTGATAAGAGGGCGCAGGATTGTTTCAAGCTCAGCAGAGGTTCCAGGCTCTTTCTTGAGAGTGATCATAGCAGAAAAGGAGATGCACCGATTTATAAAAGGGTAGGGATACAAAGAGCATAAGAAGCTTAAGAAATACGGTGAGAATGCTTTCTACTTTTTCTGCCGGCCTTAGGCGGCTCTGTCAAAACGCACCGCGAAAGCGCCGCAACTGTCTTTCAGGAGTCCGCCGTCGCCAAGGACATCGAAGCCGCCGCCAGGGCCGTAGATACGCAACCTATTCAGATAGGGGCCTTTTTGCGATTTAGCATAATCCTTAGGATCAAAGAAGAGTGATTGGACTTTTTCACATTGGGTATCCAGGAAATCGCCATACTCCTGGGCTTCGATTCCTAAGATTTCATCAGAAAACAACTTAGAGGTTAATTCAATCTGCCCAAATTCAGAAATTGGGATATTTATTTTTCCATGCCTGGCAGTGAATGCCGTTCCTTTGCTTAGCATTTCATCAACCACGGCATAAACCCAATCTCTTTGAGAAGGAGGGATAAAATACTCTTGACCTCGGCTATAGGCTGCGGCCAAATCACTTAACCCCATGCGCTTGCTTAGTATCCCGCTCGGAACGATAATAACTTGTGAATTTCCCCTATCCTCATAAAAAACATCTGCATTCGTCTTGCTATAATGTTCAAATGCTTCCAATCGTTTTGCCCGAAGAAAACCAAGCTGCGCCGGTGAAATCATTTCAAGGCCGCAAGCCGCAAAACCCGTTTCCTGAACATCTAACCGCGTTGCTTTATAACAATAGGTAACTCTGTGCTTTTTTAGATGTATGATGTACCTTTTTAGGTGTATGAGATTGGAGGGCACTACTAATTCATGGGCCATCATAGCTGCTTGCATAAGAGAGGGTGGCAATTCTTCATTTTTAAACCTTCCTATTGTTATTACTTTATGATGGATAATTACTGGTACGACGTTCCTCAATCCTGGCCTGTTTTGCGGCGTCCCTGAAACCCTCTTTGAGGTTGCCATCGGAAATGCCAAGCATTTCCGGGCGCTCCTTCGGAGCACGTCGGCTCGGCTGTGAAAGAGGAGTGGAGGACTGACATTCCCCGTAAGGGACATCCCCCTTGTCAGTCTCACGCCTGTAGTTTAAGAGCCTCACGAAGTGACGGCAACTACATTTTCAGGGAAGCCGATTAGGTTTCACCTTCCCACTGCCAGAAATGTGAAGAAATAGGTAACCGCTCAGAACACAACCATCTGCTTAAGGTTGCTGAGCCAGCTGCGTATCTTTCCTTTGAATTCCCTCTGGAGGCGCTTCTTGGCCTTTGGAGAAACTCTTTCTTCCTTAATCTGTCTTGCCTTAA
>DATDTY010000001.1 GCA_035290625.1 Candidatus Nanoarchaeia archaeon | reverse complement strand
GAGAGGCTGAATAGAGAGATTAAACGAAGGGTTAAGTGGTTCAGCACATTCCAGAGTTTGGGAGGCGCTCAAGCATTCTTTGGGCTATGGTTCTACCACTACAATCAAAGAAAGTCAACACACGCGTGTTGACTTAACCCTTTTTTGCCATTTAAATGAGTATAGTTTTGGTCTGATAAATATATAGAAATGGACTCTTACTTATAAATGTTGGGTGCGCCACTTGGTTCTTGTAGATCCAAATCTGGAAGAGATCAGCCGGAGATGCAAATTCTTAACAGGCTTTGACAGCTTTGAGTCAAGCCCAAGTGAGGTTGCAGCAGTGGTTGGGTTAAAGCTGTGATTTTTATATTTACACATCCACAACAACCTTGCACCGCCATCCTTTCTGAGTCTTTTCAACAGAGAAATTGTAATAAGTAACTGCCTTGACAACAGTTCCTGCAAGGTCAGGCCTGAAAGGCTCGCCATAGGCCTCTGCAACAATCTCTGTCTCTTCAGCACTCGTAATGACAAACTTGGAGAAGAACATCTCTTCGGTATCAACTAAAGCGATGAGGGCCTGGAGAAAATTGATCATGGTCTCCCTGAGATCCTTTCCTGCAACATGAATGCCCCGTTTGGAAGCTGGCCTCACATTCTTCCTGTCGCAGATGATGGAGAACAGTCCCTGGGCAGCGCTGCTGAACAATTCCTTCAAGTCTTTTCCTGTTGCCTCAAACATGACATCTGAGGTCAGGTCATCAAGCATACGGTAGCCCATGAGATGCAGTAAGAGGCAGGACTATTTATAGGTTGCTGGAGCCTGGGTTCTGTAAATCCTTTGCGGAAGCTCAAAAGAGTTCTTTTCCAAGGACTGCTTGCTCGAAACTGGCTTTTCTGGCTCCATACGCCAAAGTAACGAGGAACGCCAACATGAACAGCAGAGCAGGCGCTCCCTGGTTTACTGCAGGATTCCATCCTCCGGGTAAAGCGTGCCCGATGCTGTAGGCCACAATCATCTCAATTACCCCGAAGAAGGATGCAAGCCGCGTCAGGACACCAGCAATGAGAGCTAATCCTATCAGGAGCTCGGCTGCGCCAGCATACCAGACCAGAGTCCCAAAGGCAGCAGGACCTCCGGGCATACCCCAAAGTCCGAACAATTTCTGCACACCATACATGAAAAATAATGCACCTATGCCTATACGGAAAATAACGTACAGATAATCCCTATACTTTGTTTCAAAATAAGCCATGCTGCGCACCTCCCTATAATTATTTTTTGAAAGGTTCATGGAGGGTTATTAAAACTTTCCATACCTGGGCGGCAGCTCAAAACCTGCTCAGTAGCAAGTCAGCCGGCATCAGGCTCGCTTGCGCCTGTATTCGTGTATGCTGACACCCCCGAAGGGGCCTACCCTCTGTCAGCACTGCTTATGGAGCTGAAGAAGCTCGCAGGAATGATGCCGGACTTGCTACTGAGCCACAAAACCATAACGTATTTATACCCGAATGCCTGAAAGCATCCAAAAGAGGTGAGTAGTATCTATCAGTTGCGTGAGTCAGACAAGCATTTTCTCTGGTCACTTCTTGGAGCGACAGGAATCATCTTCTTCTGGCGTGGGATATGGGAAGGGTTTGGAGCGTTGCCTATACTTGAAGAGCCTTTTGTCAGCCTGTTTATTGGCTTGGCGATACTTACGTTCTCAGGGATTATCCTCAAGGAGTTTGATCCTTTGGGAGGATTGGAGCAGGGCACTCTGAAGATTCTCAATTCTGTTCAGGCGCATCCGCAAAGGAACGAGTTCAGGATCAGGTATCTGGATAAGGTGAGAAAAAAGGAGATAGAGTTCAAGGCAGCCCAGATACGGCGCATCGAGAAGAATATCATCCATATCCATGAGCGTGGCAAGGAGATTTTTATTCCTATCCACAGGGTGAGAGCGATACATAGAAACGGGAAGAGGGTGTGGAGATTTTAGATTTCTAAATTCGTTCTGCAAGGCGAGAAGCGTTAGATGAAATGCATCCTAAAGATATTCCTCCATCTTGAACTCTTTGGTCTCAGACAGGCGCGCCTTTTCTAAGCTTGCCTTCTGCAGGATGTCCTGGATCTTTGCAGGGTCAACATCAAGGCCGGAATCCTTTTTCTGCTCAGGAGGCGATGGGCTGATTGCAGCATCACCAAACAGATTGACAAAGCCTTGGTCCTGACTTACAGGCTGCTGTCCAGGTTCATGGACGTCCTGCTCACTACCTCCGATAATACTCTGAAGCATCGCAATCACGTGCCTCAAATGCTCATGCGAGTCCTCTTTGGTGTCCAGAGTCAGTTTCATAGAGGCTTATAGGCAAAACAGGTATAAAAGGCTTTGCGTTATTCCGGCTTCCCTGAAAATCTCTTCGAGGTTGCCGTCGGAAATGCCAAACATTTCCGGGCGCTCCTTCGGAGCACGTCGGTTCGGCCGCGCATATGACGGGGGGACCGACATTCCTCCATGGGGGCAACTCCCTTGTCGGTTTTCAGTCTTTAAGGTCAAGAGCCTCGCAGATTGACGGCAACGCCATTTTCAGGGAAGCCAGTTATTCCTGGCATCTTACAGGCTGTTTGAAGTATTAGGCCTTTTTTCTTGCAGGGGGATTGCAAAATGGATCATCCCTGGGAGATAATTCTGATATCGGACTGTAAAATAAGGGTCTTGCTGGTACATCTGCCTTGCGATATCCCATTTTTCCTGGTTGCTCTCTTCATTAGGGATTTGGATGCTACATGCTATGTCCCTTCGTGACAGCTCCATGGCAACATCCTTTAGATATCTCGTGTATTCCTGGAATACCTGATTCGCAAGTTGCCATTGGCCAGGCCGGGAGTCACATTCTAAATATGCAGCTACGCTTGCATTCATCACAACCATTGGAGGGTATCGGATGACTCGAACATGACGCTTTAAGAGGGTTTCATAAGGAAGCCTTAATCCCTCTGCTGCTTCATCATTAAATATCTCAGCGCTGGTTTTTGCAAATGCCATAAAATGCTCCGGGTTGCTGGGATCGATGAAGACTGTCTGCTGGAAATACCCCAAAGCAATGGAGAATTGCTGCGCTGCTGCGCAGGCATGGCCCAAGGCATCATAGAACTGCATGAGCACGTCCTTTTGTTCTTGGGTTAGGGGCTGAAATTGGCCCTCGTTATACATGTAGAGATTCAGGTTCAAGTCTTGCCGGAGCGTATATCCCTGCACACCAACCTCTAGTGCAGCCCTGGCTTCGCCGAATTTCCCTTCAGCCATCCACTGGCGGCCAAGCTGCAATGCTCTGCTGTGGTCTTTCGATGCATCAGCAATGGTCATTTCTAATCCCTGCATCTTGGTGCAGGCAGCAGCCGCTGCTGTGAGGGTTAGGCTCAGAAAAGCTCTCCTGTGCATAAAGAGGGGGAATGAAGCCTTCTATATTAAGGTTGCTTGCTCCCTACACAAACACCTTCTGGTAATTTTTCCAGATATTCTTGGATGTTTCCTCCATATCCAGGCCTTTTATTTCGGCAATCTTCTTAATTGCTTCAATAACAAAAGCAGGCTCATTGCGCTTTCCTGGAAATGGGCTGAGGAACGGAGCATCTGTCTCTGGAAACAGCTTTGACAAGGGAGCTTCCTTAGCTATGTACTGCATCTCCTGGCTCCTGGCTATATGGGTAGAGACTGAGAAATACCAGCCATTGTCAATTGCCTTCTGGACGAGCCTCCTTTTGCCATGAAAGGCGTGCAGGATTACTTTTAGCTTTGAGGTCTCAAGCAAGGCAAGCACTTCAGCTTCAGCCTTGCGCGAATGCACAATGATGGGTTTTTTGAGCTTTTCTGCCAGCTCAATCATGAGTTCAAAGTCCTTTTTTTGGGGAGTATCGATGCCCCGGACACCATCCAGGCCAACCTCCCCTATAGCAATAACCTCCTTCTTATGATCTGTGATAAACCCAAGCTCCTCACCAATATCAAAGGAGGTGTACTTTTTTCCCTCTTGCTCAGTCTCATGCTTGATTGCGCTTCTGGGATAGACGCCAAGGCCAGCTTTTACAATGCTATACCTCCTGGCAAGCTCCAGGGATTTCCTATTTGTTCCAGGGTCTATGCCATTGGTAATGATAACAGAAATCCCAGATGTTTTTGCTGCCTCAACCACCTGGTCTCTGTCCTTATCAAAGAGAGGGTGGTCAAGGTGGCAATGGCAGTCAATCATAAAAGGCCTAAGCCTTTCCAAGAATCCTGAAAACCTTTGTGCCGCAAGATGGGCACTCTCCCTTTACTGCCTTCATCCCATTCTTCATGGTCGTCTCCTTACCGTTCTTGATATCAACCTGCTTCTTGCATTTCATACATCTCCCTTGCACCATTTTTTCACCTCGGTATTAGGATTTACTGTGAACTACTTGTGGTTAGTATATAAACTTTTTGGAAATCAGGATAAAAGCTGATACCCTGGGCTTTGCAACCTGAAAATTTTGTGCTTATAGGCAATCTGAGGTTCATTTTGAAATTCGTAATCATGATCTCGGCTCTAAAACAAGCTGTGTTCAAAATCTCATTCAGCGGTTGCCGCCAAGTTCGCAATCTCTGCATATCTGTGTATATCGACATGTCCCGAAGGTGCTAAAAAGAGCTACGCTCTTTTGGCACACCAAAACGCCCGATGGCGTTTTGGCTGGGGCAACTCCCTTGTCGATGCGCCTACTCTAGGTAGGTTGCTCACAAGCAGGCGGCAACCCAAATTTTGAACGCTGCCTAAAACAAGAAACTATATAAATGATGCACGCCCAAAGAGGGCTATGCCTATTCTGCAAATCAACGGAATGAAAGAGTTCATTAGGCTTGCGGAGCAGCTGAATACTGAAAAGCTCTTCTACCAGCCTGACAAGCACGGATGGCAAAGGCATTTTGTCTATTTTGAGACGCAGGCAAACCTTGTTCTGCTGCATCATAAAGGAGATCCCTTTGAAGTTGCAGTGCAGGCAAACCTGCCTTTAGAGCAGAAACAGCATGAAGAGATACGTGTTCTACGGTATCATTAGGATCTCATCTTAGAATCTTTCTTTGGCATATCTTGGGGCAGTAGATTATTCTGTAAGGAAGCTTACAAACAGGTGCTGTTCTCCCAAGAGCCACTCTTAGCCACTCTTAACTGCAGAACAAGTCAGGTCACAAAGACATGCCGCTTCTTTATTCGCATAAAGAGCAACCCATGCCTTTGCTCGACCTGCTTATGGATAAGCGAACCATCTTCAACCACAACGATGTCATGGATTTTAGATTGGTTCATAATCTTACCCACCCCCCTTACTTATTCTGAGCAATCATCCTTTATAAATTTTGTGCGGGCTGATGGTGAAAAAAGTATACTAGGGCAGGTTTTGTAGAATTTATCCATCAAGAAGCAGCCATCACTCAAAGACATAGCCGCACTTTTTGCAGTACATCTCAGTCTCATCAGTGCCAATATCCCTGCTTCCGCACTCTGGACACTTCCTCTCCTCAGTTTCTGGAACTTGGGCTGATTTCTGCTTTTTCATCTTTCCATCCCCGAAGGGGCTGGGCTTTTCTGAATATTTAAATTTAACGATTGGCGGGGCTCTGTAGAAAGTCCGGCATCCTTTCTGCGAGCTTCTTCGCAATCATAACCGCTGCTGACAGAGGGTTGCCCCAATCAAAACGCCGTCGGGCGTTTTGGTGTGCCAAAAGAGCGTAGCTCTTTTTAGCACCTTCGGGGGTGTCAGCATACACGAATACAAGCGCAAGCGAGCCTGATGCCGGCTGACTTTCTACTGAGCCGATTGGCGGGCGCCATTGAAAAGCTCTCGCTTCGCTCGGCAATGCCAGATTCGCCAATCACAGATTCTGCTGCTAGGCGACATTTCCCGTGTGGAGCAACCCCTTTGTCGCTGCTCCTACCTTGCTTCAATGGCTCATGATGAGGCATTGCATTGCCTTTCAATGGCGCCGATTGATTTCAGGCAGGTTCAAAAGACTTAAATATCCCCTCTGTTAACTCCGCTGGAATGCGTTTCCTTGCCATCGTTTTATTGGTTCTTGCAAGCCAGAGTGTATCTGCGGCTTTTTCCTCGACTATACAGTGCAGCGATCCCCACTGCAGGGAAGGGACTGAAGCAAACATAACCTTCCTGATATGGAATAATATCAATGCTACAACGCATGTCGCTTCTGTCCTTCTCCAGGAGGCAGAGACCAAGACAATATTTGCTTCCTACCATCCCAACCTCCAGCTTGGGCCTAATGCAACCGGCAAGGCAGTGTTTCCATGGAAAATCAGGCCCCCCATTGCAGGTGTGAGAACATTTGACTACCTTACCTGCATTGAAGCAGTTATCATAACAGACAAGATTGATGATCCGGCAATGATCTGCCCTGATGCAAAGAGAAGCATGACTGTCCTGCCTCTTTCAAAGATAGAATGCGAGGAGGACAGCGACTGTAAGAACGGAGCTTGTGACACAAGATTCTACAAGTGCAGACAGAACGCTGCTGATCAAGGCTCTCTTACCGGCCCCCTTATCCTGCTTGCAGCGCTTGCAGCAGCCTTTGGTATAGGCTTGCTGCTTAGAAAGCGGAAGAAAGAGGAGTTTATCTAAGGGTTGTTACTTTCAATTGAGTTTTGGTGCCTTTACAATCTTTTTGACATCAGGATGCAAGGTATTCTAACACTTTGAAGGACCACATAATATTTTTTCTTTATGGTTTTGTAACCTCTATTTCTGTAAAAATCTAAAGCGGTTATAGTTGAACCTAATTTCAATTCTTTCAATCCTTTCTTTTTAGCATATTTCTCAACATACTGCAACGGCTTTGTTCCAATACCTTTTTCACGAAGATCATGCTTAACATAAAGTGAGCCGGAACAACTCTGCCTCTGCCACCTGGGCTATTAGGTTCATTTCAATGTAAGTACATACAACGGAAGTGTTTCGTGTATATATTCTTCGGTTCCGCAGAACACCTGCTTAATATTGAAGAATTCTGAAAGAATCTCCTCAATCTCTTCTTTTACAGGGATTATAAAATGGAATTCCCTATTCTCAAACGAGTTGTTCCTCCACTCTTTGAGCTCTTCATCAGTAAAAAGGCCATTGTCATGCATCTTCTTTATAACCTTCCAGATATCCTTAAATCTGACAACATCCTCTTTAAAATCATATGCAGCCAGATATAAATCCCTTGAGAGCCATGTGTAAAGGTCACTTCCGTCCCGCTTTTTCCTGTACTCCTTAATGACCTTTTCAGGATCAATCCTTTCATTTTTTCCCCTTACATAAGTTCTCGGCATGAACAGCCCATCTTTCTTTAGCATACTGGCTACGTTTTTAAGGACAATCCGTATATTCTCTTTAGTTGGAACAACATTCAGAACATTGTCTGCGAGGATTATATCAAACTTCTCAGGCAGCACTGTATCCATCCAATTACCTTCCACAAACCTCTCTTTTGGTTTATTCTTGACTTCATCTGAGAGGTACTCATAATTGTATCGTTTGAAGTCAATAAGTGTTACAGGAATGTCCAACTCTCCGCACAGGTTCCTGTATCCAGGTGTTGCTCCCAAAACAAGCACCTTTGCATCCCTGTCTTTCTCGAGAATCTTCTTTTTTATGAACCTTAAGTCAGAAGGAGATGCTCTGGCAGGACCTATGAAATAATTCCAGTGGTGCACAAACTCGTCGCTCCAGTCTTTTGGCATGTTATATCCACAAAGCTTTCGGCCTCACTGCTTTTCCTGCTCGCCTGCGTTCTTCTCCTTCATCTTCTTTGTAATGTCAACGGATGCGTGGCAGTGGCTGCATTCGATGCGCACGGTTTCAACACCATTGATGCGCTTCCTCCTAAAAGGAACCTCTGCCTCCCCCCTGTTGCTACAGGAAGGGCAGGTGTACTTGACCTGAACTTTGAGCCCGCCCTCATATTCTTCATTGGGAACTGAAAATCCGCATTCATTGCAGACATAATTCTGCGCCCTGATCTTTACCTTCCCCTTTGCGCCCTTCGGCTTACCCATCATTCCTTTGCACTGGGAGCACTGCTGCTTATATACCCACGCCTTGATATGGCCATTGCCAATGGTTCTGTTGGTAAAGTACACAAGAGTGTCCATGGACTCTGGCTCATTCATCGGAGCAACTTCCGGATTGAGCTGTTGCTGCTGTTCTGGCTCACGTTCGGAAGCCAATCCTGCTTTATTGCATAGCCGGCAGTATCATAGCTGCTCTTTCCCACAACTCCCATCCACTCAAGAAAGCTGAGGAAAAAGGTTTTTCTGCCTGTTGAGTTGGATAGGGAGATGTCTCTCGCCCCTAGGATCATCAAAGAGCCTATCAGTAAGAAAATGACCACCAGGAACATAACCCTCTTCATGTATGCTTCACCTCAATGCTCAATGCGTTCTCATTCACCCTGATATACCTTGGGCAGAGTTTGTATTCATATTTATTCTTTTCGCAATACTGGACCAAAAGCTTCTTCTCATCTTCAGTATTGAACTTCACAATGACATTGATACCCTGGCTTTTCGGATGGAGGACCTCAAAATTCCCCAAATCCTTTTTTATCTGCTGGACAGCTTCGTAATACCTCTTGTAGATTGAAGGAGCTGCCTCAAGCTTGGCATAGAGGTCATGGAGCTTTGTCTCCTCTATGCTTGGCTCTTTATGCTCTTTTCTCTCCAGGAAGGCCTTATAGGCTTCCTCAGCCTTGAAGGAGATGAAGCCTCCTGTCCCTATGCTGATCGGCTTCCATTTGCCAAAGCTTCCTATCATGATATCAGCATGCCTTCCATCGCAGGTCTCTGAGCCAAGACAGCCTGACACTTCCATGATGACAGGAAAACGCTGGGAGCATTCCTTATAGATTTCCTGGCTTGGCTGATCGGCATAGTAGCCTGCAGGGTTGGAATAGATGAGGGAGTTCACATTTTGGAGGTGCAAAGGCAGGCCTTTAGCGTCCAGGACACCGTAATCTGTTTTATATTCAAAGGCAAGCATCTTCATCTTCCTGGGAATCTGGCGGTAGGTTACCCAGCCGCCCTGGTCTGGAATCAGCACAACATTCTGCTGGCTTAATTGCCTGACTGTCTCAAATGCAGCATACACCGAAGCATTTCCCTTAGGGGTTAACGCAACAAATTCATGTCTGGTATGCTTTCTCAGAAGCTCTAGCACTTCTTCTTTCATTCATATTGCAAAGCACAGACCATATTTAAATCTATTCAGAATCCTTTTTTCTCTTCCACAAAAACCAGCCAACACCTATCGCAAACACCGCCAAAGCCATAATCCCGGCAATCTGGCTGTACTTCCAGCTAATCAGAGCATTCTGGCCTGAATAGAAGAACTCTGACAGCCTCAGAGGATCCAATGCATTCAAGGCAGCTGTTCCATTATACGCCAGCATGACCCCTCCCAAAACCAAGAACAAGACTCCTGAGATCAGGTTTGTTGAATGAACCTCATATCCTTCTCCCATCAATGAAAAATGAAGGATCCTTCCTCTGATAAGCCTGCTCTTCCCTAAGTTGAATCTATCATAAAAGACAGATAATACGAATAATGGCAGCAGATTTCCAAGCGAATATGCAAACAGAAGGAATCCGCTCAGCACAGGATTTCCCAATACGGCTCCGATTCCGAGTATTCCTGCTAATATAGGCCCTAAGCAGGCAGACCATCCGACAGCAAAGAATATGCCTAATAAGAACGTTCCTGGGATATCGTTCCGGGAATGAACCCTGAACTTCACGAACGAGGATATCCCTTTTCCCAATAAGGTCATGATGCCAAAGATAATGATTGCAACAGCAGCTATCCTGACAAGCCACGCAGGCTGGATCACGCTTAATGCTGTATAGCCAAGCGTGCCAGCGATCACTCCCATACTAACAAAGGAGACTGAGAATCCGAGAAAGAACACCAGTGTCATAAAAGTTATATTCCGCTTTTCCTTGAATGTGTAAGAAAAGTAGGCAGGAAGGAACGGCAGGATGCATGGAGAGAAGATGCCGAGGATTCCTGCAATAAAGGCGACAACAAATGATACTTTGAGAGCTATATCCTCTGCCTGCTTTTGGTTGTATTCATTGATCTTCTGCAGGCCGACAGGCAGATCCTGGGCTGTTGCAGACTGCGCAAAGAGGGTTATGAGGAGTGCTAAAGCTATGCTTAAAGCGCCTGCACTTTGGATGAGACGATATCGCAGCTTCATGTCTATTCCCTTCTTGGTTCTTGTTCTTTACTCTCCTATAGACTTCCTATAAACTATCTTTATCTCATCGTCTTCCCTGAGGGGGGTATTCTCATACAAATCGCTCTGCCCTCCATTGACAAACACAAGGAGTTCATGCTCTTCATCAATGCAGTAATTAAAGATACACGTTTTATCAAAACGTTCTCCCCAGATTGTAAAAAAGTCTGCCAGTACAAACTGATGAGGATAAGGAGACTCAACATGCAGTGTTCCGTCAGGCTCATGGGTGTGGATCACGCGAATCGCCTGGCGCGATGCGCCTATATTTGCTGGGATGACATACTGCTCCCCAAGAATCTCAATCTCAAGATGAGGATGCATATGGAATGCTAAGGTCTTATAGTCCATTAGGTTGATGGCCAGCATATCAGGGTTATCCTCACTGGCCTGAGCACAAGCCTGAAGCATGACCATAGATAACATCCCAAGAATTAAACCATTCATCATCCATCCCCAAATGCAGCAATGCTTGAGAGATGAGAAGCAGAAAAGAACAAAGAATCTGCCCCTTCACAAAAGATTAACATCCTCCGACCATCTGCGGAAGGTTATCCAGGCTCTGCGGCAATGCTGGGCTTCCGGCGCTTCCTGACGCCACTGGCGTAGCAGCAGCCTTTGTCTGCACAGAAAAGCTACCTGTCTCAATCTGGCTTTTAAGGCTTCTCAGCTGGAGAGCCTGAACCAAAGATACCAATACCAAGACAGCCAAGACAATGGTTATCAATACTTCCTTTTTCATGCTAACATCCTCCTACCATTCCTGGCAAATCATTTAACACTGAACTGTCTCCGCCTGCAACCTTGCCTGCAAGCTCAATCATATTCCTCGGGAAGAAAAGGGTTTTCCAGCGGTATACTTCCTGCAGTATCTGCGCGTCATTGTAGTCTGTGTTCATAAGCAGCCAGAGCGTGACGCTTAAAAGAGCAGGAGCATGCTGGCAGCCGCAGAGTGAGCGGCCATCTTTTGAGATGCCTGCTGCTCCGACACCGCAGCAGAACTCGCAGCTTACGCCTCTTGGCTCTGAAGCAAGATTAATGTATCGTTGCCAAACCTCTGGATTTCCTCTTGCCTGTTGGTCCAATGCAGGATAGGCGTTTGAGAGCTTTGTCAAGGCTCCGATAGGATCATCAAATGTCACTCCCATCGCATCTCCATACTCTGGAGTTCCTGTCGGAAACATGGCTTGCATTGCCCCTTCTGCTGTTGATAATTTTTCTACAGGGAAAAGCGTTGCAATGCCCTGCGCTGTTGACCTGATCTCATTGATGTCCACTGAAGCAAGATCAGCAGTGCCTCTGCCGAGCCTCAAGCCTGAACCCAGTCCTATGCTGGATCCTGTTGTAGATCCTGAAATGCTCGATATCTGGGCCTGGTTTGCAACAACGAGGAGAACCAGCACACCAACAAGCCCAATGCTTATACTTTCAAACTTACCTTCGAGTTTCATAGTGTGAAGGCTTGTGATGGCGTTTATAAAGTTTGTGAATCTGTGCTCTTGGAATCAGCAAAAATCACAACATGGAAATATATCCTGTTTCTGACTGTTCGCCATGGAGATCACCAAAGGGATGAAAGCGCCTGATTTTTGCCTCAGGGATCAGGATGAGAAAGATGTCTGCCTGAAAGACCTGAAAGGGAGATTTGTTGTTGTTTATTTCTATCCAAAAGACGACACGCCGGGGTGCACCATCGAGGCAATCGAGTTCTCGGGGCTTAGCAAAGAGTTTGACAAGAGCGATGCAGTTGTGCTTGGAATCAGCCCGGATTCTGGGAAAAGCCATTGTAACTTCATTGAAAAGCACGGCTTAACAGTAAGGCTCTTAAGCGATCCTGACAAAAGAGTGATTAAGCAGTATGGCGCCTGGGGGAAGAAGATGATGTACGGCAAGGAGATTGAAGGAGTTATCAGAAGCACTGTGCTTATTGATCCTCAGGGAAGGATTGCAGAGCATTGGAGGAGTGTGGAGCCGAAAGGCCATGCCGCTGATGTGCTGGGCATAGTGAAGAGAGTGCGCTAATCCACAGTAAAAAGTGTTGAGTCTCCTCCAACATCAAAGAGGCCAAGCCGCGCTCCTGCATCAAGCCAGCCGTGGGCATAGTTCAGGCAGGCAAAGGAAGTCACGATATCCCCTTTCTTCTCAAAATGTTTTGCATCGTCAAAGTAGCGCTGGGCCATGTCAAGGAATTCAAGCGCCTTCTCTTCAAAGTCAATCTCTGCTTTCTTTTTTACTGCCTTTGCCTTCAGAAGCGCTCTTTGCGTGATGGAAAAATACTTTTCAAGCTTTTCATCAGTGATGATATTCATGGTGTACCTGAAACTGCAACAGGTTTAAAAGTTTATGTGTAAAAATGGGGTTGGTGCGAAATTCTCGCAATGCTCGGGTTGCCATCGAGTTCGCACATGGCATATATCTCTGTGATAATCGACATTCGTCCTCCATGGGGCATCCCCCTCGATGTCGATGCTTATTCATTAGCGATGTTGCTCACAAAATGATGGCAACCTTCAATTTCGCACCAACCTCCATCAAAATAAAAACCCTTAAAAAGATGAGGAATATGAGTGGTTGGATGAAGATTGATTCGTCCTATGGGCCAGTAATCCTCAGGATAAGCCTGGGAATCTTTCTGCTCTGGTTTGGGGTGTGGCAGGTGGCGTCTCCGGACAACTGGGCTTCCTATGTTCCTGGCTGGGCTGATGCTGTTGCAAACACAACCCTGCTTGTCGCTGCAAATGGAGTATTTGAAATTGCTTTGAGCCTTCTGCTCCTGTCAGGATTTATTGTGAGGGTTGCAGCTTTCATTGCCTTTATCCATGTGCTCTTTATTGCCATCAATCTTGGATATAATGATGTGATGGTGAGGGATCTTGCCCTTGCTGCCGGGTTTTTTGCTGTGTTCTTCAATGGGCCTGACAGGCTCTCAAAGACCTAAATCTTTTTATATCAGTTGTGCTGGTAGCTGGTCTATGCAACATGCAAGGATAAAAACAGGCATTCCGGGGCTGGATGAGATTCTCTATGGCGGAATTCTTCAGGGCAACTGTGTCCTTGTGACTGGCGCGCCTGGAACCGGAAAAACAATGATGACGATGCAGTTCATGATTGCTGGAGCCAAGCTTGGGGAGCCCGGGCTGTACATAACCTCAGAGGAAGAAGTTGATTCGATCCGCGAGACGGGCAGGGAGATATACCCCGGCCTGGATGATCTGGAACGGAAAGGCCTGCTTACCTTCATCAAACAGTCAATCTCGTCAAAAAAGCTGATGTCGATTGTCACTCCTCTTGAGATCATCAAGAAAAAGCGGATCAAACGCGTCGTGCTGGATTCTTTGACCCTCTTCGGCTATATCCATGTGGCAGGGGAGATGGACTACAGGAAGGAAGTGCTTGACTTTATCCTGCGAATGAAAGAAGCGAGTGTCACGCTTGTGGCCACAGCAGAGAAGCCCTTTACGCATCTTGATGAGCTTGAGTATGAGCCTGAGGACTTTCTCTTCGATGGGCTGATCCTCCTCTCAAAGGTGCGGAGATCCTCGTCATTTGAGCGCATCCTTACGATAGCAAAAATGCGGAACCAGGACCATATGCTTGACATCTACCCCTTTACCATAGATGGAAAAGGCGTCAAGATATTCCATGACCAACTGCCCTTTTCTTTGTTCGAGAAGGACTTTAAGAAAGAGGGGTAGGCAATGCCGCGGGTCTCTTCAGGAATTTCCAAGCTTGATACGCTGCTGCAAGGCGGGTTTCAGAAGAATTCTATCAATCTTGTTGCGGGAACCGCTGGCTCGGGAAAAAGCATCTTTGCCATCCAATTCCTTGTAGAGGGATTTAAGAAGGGAGAATCTGGGATCTACATCACTTTTGAAGAGAAGAAGGAAAAGGTATACGAGTCGATGCTGGAATTTGGCTGGGATCTGGCGAAATACGAGAAAGAAGGGAAGTTCTCATTCCTTGAGTATACTCCTGAGCAGGTAAAGAAGGTGCTGGTTGAAGGGGGGGGCATTATTGAGCATATCATCGAAAAGATGAAGGCGAAGAGGCTGGTTATTGATTCAATAACATCATTTGTGCTGCTGTATGAGGATGAGCTTACAAAGAAGGAGGCTGCGCTTGCGTTATTCGAGCTGATCAACAAATGGGACTGCACTGCTGTGCTTACAAGCCAGGGAAATGTGACTGATGAAAGCGTGACTGCAGCGATGGAGTTTGAGGTGGATGGGATCATCTTTCTTTACCACAGGAAGCAGAAAGGAGTAAGAAACAGGGCGCTCGAAGTGATCAAGATGAGGGGAACAAAAATTCCTGACAAGACGTTTCCTTTCGACATCACAAAGGAAGGCATAGAGGTTGACACGTCAAAGACAGTGGAGTGACGCAGTTCAGGGTAAGCGGTTCACTTGTGCCCTTCATCCTAACCTTCACTATAATCATCTTCTGTTCAGAGTTTGAGGCCTTCACGTCTTACACGAGTGGCAGATCAAGGAGATTCCTCATGGCAGATGTTTCTGGGGGTGTAAGGAGACTCAACATGTCTTATAATGACGGGTTCCAAGAACGTTGGCTCCATAAACGTGCCTGATCCTGTGTATCTGAGATAACGTGTATCTTCGGGGAAGTTAGGATCAAATACCTCAATAAGGCCTACATCATCACAGGAATGCGCAAAAATTGAATGGGAGGGCCCCAAAGCAGTGCCGACAATTGATATCATAGGCGTTTCGCCATCGAGTATTCGATCGAGAAGATCAAAATAATTTATTTCCTGCTCCTCGATTTGCAGCAGAGATTGTGGATTAGTATACTCAAACCATCTCGCAAACAGCGTGCCTCTCCTTTCTAGGGTCCCCTCTCTCGCCATACATTCCTTCAGTTCCTGATTCTGCTCACGATGGAATCTCGTCGTCTCTGAGAGGGGTGAATGGCTCCCTCTTGGGTATACTGCTGTTAATAATTCGCTAAAGGTCTGGCAGGGAACTTCAAAGCATCCTTCACCTCTTATCATGTCAGCATATTCTCTCTGAGATATCTTACAGTCGCCTCCCACGAACTTTCCATCACTGAAAAATCTGTTGACTGTGGAGGATATGCCTAAACAAATGCCCTGTTCGTTTCCATAAATTGGGCTTTCCACTGGTGGTGCGTCCTCAGGGGGGTTAAATTGCCTAAATACAGATTTTGATGCAGAACACGCATACCCGTAATACCTTTGCTTGAGAGAAAAGAGGATATCCTCAGATGCATCTCCGTTATATCTATTAAAGAAAACTCTGCATCTATCAAATACGCTGTCAAAATTCCTGGCGAATCTCTTAGCCCCTTCAAATATGTCTGTATCACTGACCTCAGTCCCTTCATTAAAATCTTCCGCTGTGAATGGAGCATACCTTCCCTCCCGAACATGAGACCGCAGGATATCCTCCTTTTTCCTTTCAAGTATTGAAAGCTGCAAGTCTATGACCCGGTTAACAATGATTGCGCAGCTTCCTGTTGGAATCCGCCCATAGATGTCTGCAAATGTCCCTCCTTCCTGAGGATGCAGGCCTCCCAGCCCCGGATTCTCCGAGCATTGCTCCAAAAAATCTGCTGCAAGGCGCCCTGTATATGTTGGATCAAACTCAGGAAGCTCCTCTTCATTGAGATACCTTCTATCCACATGATGGATCCTTGAATCATAATACCCTCCTTCCTTCAAAAGCCTGAAAAATGCTATCTCTTCTGCTACTTCTCTTAATTCTTCAACAACATCCTCAAGGCCGCATGCGCGAACTCCTGGATCTTCAGCAAACTCAAGGCGGAAGTCAGGTCCAGGGTACTGTATTTCCTGAGTATAGTCGTCCTCATTCCAATCGCCGGTTTCCCAGTTGTCAAGAGGCGGATACAAAGTAGTCTCGTCAATAATCCCTCTGAGTTCCATGGATGTGAACTTCGAGCTTACAATATCCCTGCTGACCATCAGTCCGCAAAATAAGATGCCAGCCTCTTCACAAGCATCTGATTCAGGCAGATCTGCGGCTTTCCCAACAAATGTTTCTTCGGGAAAGGTAATCTGTGCTGCAAACAGGGCAAGAATCAAGAATGCGCAGAGCAGCAGAAGTTTTGGTCGAACCTTCGTGTTCATCATTAATCACAGAAAGATATTCTATTTAAAGGTTTAGGATGCCTAGGGCTTCCCTGAAAATCTCTTCGAGGTTGCTGTGGCTTGCAAGCGAGCAATGCGAGCTTGCTCGCTAGCCACCGGCTCGGCTGCAAAGATCTTCTGGAGGACCGACATTCCCCGGGTGGGACGACCCCCTTGTCGGTTTGGCGTCTCAGCGTATAAGAGCCTCACGAATTGACGGCAACTACATTTTCAGGGAAGCCGGATGCCTATCTGCAGCTTACCCAAACAGCCCGCCCAATGCATGCGAGACAATATACCTGGAGGCGAAGAAGAGGGAGAGGCTTAGGAAGAGCAGGGGTATCATAAACTTGAATCCCTCGCTTTCCTTGCCTTTGCTGATAAGGCCGAGGACAAAGCTTGCAAGCAGGCTTGTGGTGATCAAGGATATGACTGAAAACTGGATCACAAAAGCTGGAGAGATGCTGATCTTCGACAGGGAGATAGGCAATGCTGTCACAGTTGGAGGCAGATCAATGCTAGAGATGTTCTCTGAGAGCACTTCAACAAGGTAAGAGCTCAGGCCAAAGAGCACAGGAGAAGCGATTCCAGCTGCGATAAAAATAAAGATGACATACATATTGACGCTCGCCCTCACCTTCTTGTCTACAATGGACTGGCGCCTCAGGTCAGCGGCGGTATGCTCAAGAAGCATGGCAAGCTGGCCTCCTGAGCGTGTGCCTGAGGTGATGAGCTCAACAACTTTCTCCAATCTCTGGCTCTTGATATGGCGAGTCATTTCATGGAGGCTATCTTCAAGCTCCTCTCCAAGCATCACCTTCTTCCCGACCAGATTGATCTCATGGGCCAAAGGCCCGAACTCAGGCCTTGAGGACATGAACAATGCCCGGTCATTTGTCATTCCAGCCCTCAGATTGGAGGCCATGAGCTGGAGCGCATCAGGAAGCACGCTTTCAACAAGCTTTGCAGTCCTCTCGGCAGAGAGGAGGAGCAGGATAAAGAGCAGAGCCTGGAGCAGGAACAGAGCCAGGAGGAAGACAAGCAGCGCTGAAATGCTGAACAGGTATCCAAGGCCAAAGCCTGCAAGCAAGGCAAGGAGAAGGGTGGTCAGGGCTGTAAATCCGATAAGGCTGTCACGCTCTGTCCTGATTTTGGAATAGGACAAGAGTTTCTCAAGGCGTTTCTTCAATGGAGCAGGGTAGAGCTTTCCGATATACTGATACATGCTATCCTCCGATGAGATTTGGCCGCTTGGTGCGGATAAGGCCAAGGAACATGATTTGGAAAAAGATGACAAAGGCATACATCCCCCAAAACATAATCTTAGTGCCTGATTCAGACAAGGCAATGAATGAGGAGATGATAACCATGAAGGTCATGCCTAGGGCAGGGATAATCACCGCTATAATCATGTAGAACATCGCCAGAGGATTGAGCTGTGAGCCATAGGTCTCTATCTGGATTGTCTGCTCCTGGCTGATGCTGTGGGTGACTTCTTTCAGGACTGTGTCCACCTGGCTTCCTGCAGTGATGCCGTTCACAATCTGCCAGATTGCCCTCCGGAAATAGAACGATGGATTTTCCTCAGCAAGCTTCTCAAGGCTTTCAACTTCGGGGATTCCTGCATTGATGGCTTTCACTGCTTTTTTGAACTCAAGGGAAACTGCGCCATACTGCTCGTTAGCAATACTCACCAATGCCTCAAAAAGAGGAACGCCTGAATTCACGTGAATCAGCATTGTCCGTAAGGCGGGAAGCAGGTTCTGGTCAATGTCCTTGATCCTGCGGCTGGAAATGACTCTTGGATACATCACCTGCTCAATGAAGATAAATGCAGAAAAGAGGAGCATAATGCTGAGACCTACAAGGATTGCAGCATCCACTCTAAAGAGCAGAAGGAGCCCTGACAGGACAAATGTTCCTGCAAAAAAAAAGGAAAGCGTGCTGAGGATGCACAACGCAAGATACTCCCTGGGTTTTACTCCAAGCTCAGATTGGAGGAGGGAGAGTCTCAAAAACGGAAAGAACCTCTCAGCCATGCTGCCAAGCCAGAGGAAACGGCGGCTCCCTTTCTCCAATATTGCAGGAGGGAGCAAGGAAAAGGGAATCTTGACGCTGTTCATTGCTACTCCAATAGCTGTTTTGGGCTCTTGGCAGCCAGGACATGGCTGACCACTGCCTTTTCGTCCAGATAATATTTCCTCATGATTTTACCGACGCTCTGGACATCCCTAAGATTATGCTTGACCATGTAGTTCAGGATTTTCTCCTTGATTTTGAGGTCTTTTGCGATTTCAGCATATGTCATGCCGGTATGTCTTGCCAGATTGTCAAAGAAGCGGGTTGGCTTGTTGTGCTCAACCATGGCGTCTGATTCCGGCTTCCATCTGTAGAGGATCCCAGGCTGCGGCGTTGCGGATTCAGTCTCTGTAATAAACTCCCCTACCTGGTATATCCTTCTGATCCCCTTCCTTCTATCCCTGAACATCACCACATTGAGGTTGACTGCAGAAAGCAGGTTTGGAGGAACGTTGATTGGCGGGTGGATCAGCCGCTGAATCGTTTCTCCAATCGAGTCTGCATGCAGGGTTGCATAGACGCTATGACCTGTATGCATCGCCTCAAAGAGCACTTCTGCATCCCTGCCTTTCCTGATCTCGCCGAGGATGATCCGGTCTGGCCTCATGCGCAGGGCATTGATGAGAAGGTCAAGCATAGTGACTTCTCCTTTTCCCTCGGGGTTAGGCTGTCGTGTCACAAGCGGAGCCCAGTAGAGATACTCAGGAAGCTGGAGCTCACGGGTGTCCTCAATCGAGATAATCCTGTGGTTGAATGGGATAAAGGGCATGATCACATTGAGCAATGATGTTTTTCCTGAGCCTGTGCCGCCGCTTATGAGGATGTTCATCTCATACTGCATGGCAATCCAGATCAGGCTGAAGAGTGTTGAGTCCCCTGTTTTGTTCTGGATGAAGTCGGTTACAGTCCAGGGATCGCGCACAAACTTTCGGATGGTGATTGTGTTGCCCTTGGTGGCTATGGGGTAGAGGACTGCGTTTGCTCTGTCTCCGCTAACAAGGTGTGCATCAAGGAGTGGGTGAAGGGTTGTGATCTGCCTTCCAACGCGCCTTGCGATGATGCTGGAATAGTTCTGGATCTGAGCCTCATCCTTTACAAAGATATTCGTCTCAAGCCAGCCATGCTTTTTGTGGTATACCCGTATCGGCTCTCTGGCAGAGTTGACGATAATCTCCTCAAGCTGGCTGTCCTGCAGCAGGAACTCAATCTTTCCAAGGCCAAGCATCTCATGCGTGAGGTAGGTAACAAGGAGATTCAGCTCTCCGCTTTTTGCTTTTGGAAGCCTGTCGCTGAACAAGGCAAATGCCTTCTGCTTGAACTTTTCCTTGATACTGTCAATCATCTTCGCATCAAGGACTTCAGTTGAGGTGAGGCGAAGCTCTGTAATCAGCTGCTGCTTTATGTCATTCAACAGGGCAATTGTCGCAGGCTTGAATTGCGTGATTACGATATGGTAGAGCGGGGCAGCGCCTGGCTCATGGGATATGGCAACCCTTACAAGCATCCCCTCAGCTTCAATATCGTATTCATCAATGGGTTTTGTCATTGCCTTTTATTCTCACAGTAAACTCTCCAAATGGAGTATAGAGGATCTCAATGAGATTTGAAGACTCAAGGATCTTGGCCCATTCCTCTGCCTTTTTAATGTTGATTCCAAACTTCTGAGCAATCTCCTGCGCCTTAACTATTTTTTTGGCCTGCACAAGGGCATAGAGCCTGTCAAAATCAGTCTCATAGCTTGCAACGCCTTTCACAATGATGTCTCTTGGCTGATGAGTCTCGATTTCCACAGGGGCAAATGTTTTCTTTTTTATCCTGAGCCCAAGCCTGTTCAGAAGCCTTTGCCAGAGGGGGGCTTTTGGAGGGGATTTGGAAGGAGCTTTCTCAGCCAGCCTCACAGGAAGTGTTAAGCGGTAGCTGTAGAGGCTTGCAGCCATGACTATAAGGATTATGACAAAGGTGATCCACTCTGCTGAAACCAGGCTAAAGATGGAGATGAGGATCCCAACATAGAACAAGAAGATATAGAACAGTTGTCTTGGCGTTTTGTGCTTTCTTGGAGGTTTTGGCAACTGCTTGCTTGTCTCCATTGCCTCTTTCTTGGGCGCTGCCTTAGGCAGGGTTCTAAGGGTGTGAGCTTTGGGAGCAGAGTTTGGAGCATTGGCAGATTTTGATTTCCTGATATGAGCTGCCAGGAATGCAAGGTCTATGATAAAAAAGGCGATAAGGACGTAGATCAGCCAGTTTTTGCTGAGGGGCACTCCTGCCAAAGGCTCAATAATCCTTGGGTAGGAGAGGAATATAAGGAAGAGCAGGATACCAAGTGCTATAAGAAAAAAGAGGACAACAGAGACTTTTTTTTGCTGTGCTTTTTCCTCACCAAAGAGGCTCATCTCAAAGACATAAAGGGAGTAGAACAGCATGCCGAGGCCTACAAAGAAAGAACTGGTGTTCTGGCCGATAAATGATGCCCCAAGGAATACGATGCCGATCAGGAACGATAACTCTATCAGAAGCTGGTTATGGCTTGGCAGCAATGCCTTCAAATACTTCATTCCATTCCCCAATCACATTCACAGAATGAGGATTCTTAAACTTGTGTGTTAATTTTGGAGGGGTGAAACCTTACGAATCAGAATAAGGAAGCTTGTTTACTCTCCACTTATTCAATTGTTTTGCCACAGTTGCATCGCTAACTTTTTCCTCTAACTCAGATGCAGCAGGCTCTGGAATCTCAATTTTAAGCAGAGTTTTTTTTCTGGTTCCGTGGTCTTTGACTAAATAATCCATTAACGGATTGATAAAATCGGTTCCGTCAAAAAGTCTCCGAAAGCCTATATCTTCTGCAGCATTTTTATTTCCGCGGATATTAAGAAATACCTCTTGTGTATATCGGTTATACCCTAAATAAAGCTCTTTGGTCATACATATACGAGGGTCTTTCTGGACTATTTAAACATTGTGAACATTTGACTACTTAATAATGCTAAAGTCTATACCGTGTTCCAAAGAAGGTGTGTTCCCCTTGGAGTAATCTAGAATTCCTCCTGACATCACTGCTTCCATTTACCCCATCACACAAAACAAAAGAACCCTGCTCTCCACTCATATCGTGAGGGGGATGATAATATATTCCTCGAGAAAGCACTACATGTAAGTCTACCGGCTTACGCATACCAAAATTCTCAATCCATCTCTTTAATCTTCCCATACCATGATCTCTGCAAATCTCTACTCCAACATTGATTCCATTCCAATCTGCCCCCCCTTGGTTATTCCCAGTGATATGAACAAGTCCCTCGGTATCAGCAACGTATTGATCCTGGCGATCAGTAGTTTCCTTAAAATACTCTTTGAGCACTCTTCCATCTGACACAATTGGCGATGAATTGTATAGCTGTCCATTGTCTTTCCAAAGAAACGTTCCGGGCAGTACAAGAGTGCTGCTCCCCTCAGACGCGCCCCTAATCCTCTCAACAAGTCTGTCTTTGCCTTCTTTAGGCAAGACAGGCTTAGTAGAAAATGCGGCTTCAGGAGCAACAATAACATCATAATCAGATACAGATTCTTCTATTGCTAGCATAAAATATGCTATATCAGATCCATCAGGATACGTAGGTTCATCTATAGCTAATAGTCGTATTTCCATACAAATATACACAGAAACGTCCCTTTATAAATCTTTCTATTTTAATCACTTAGAAGTAATAACTTAACCAACCCTCACATCACTCACCTTGCTTATCCCATACTGAGAGAAGTTGAACCTGAGCATGGAAGGGAAAACAACTGGGGGGGCGTTTCCTGAGTAGGAGGCTGTAAGCCTGAACAGCAGGGTCTCTGCCGATGAGCCTATTGTTAAGTTATCGTCATCCCAGCTTATCTCAAGGTCTCCTGCAAGGTTTTCAAGCTCGATGCTTCCAGGATTGCTGAGGTTGACATCACGGCTTTCAGACCTGAGCCAGCCGGTTGATGATTCAACAATGACTGAAAGGCTGGTTGCTCCGCTGCTCCATTGCTCTATGTCAATGGTTGCATTGCTCTGGTTGGAGAGGAAATAAAGCTCATAGGATGCAACAGAAGGCGAGTGCCTGATCATAATGACCCTAGAGCCAAAGGAATCCTGCGTGTAATTGAATCCTGCAGAGAGTGTGAAATCTGCGCTCAGATTAAGGTAGCTCCTGTTTTCAGTGATAAAGCGACTGAGGCGGCCAAGCTCCTGCCTGTAGGTCTCATTTAGGTTGTTTGGAAGGGATTGGGTAATGATGACCTGGTTTTGAGTGGCTGCAACACTGACTGCTGAACTCTGGCTGAAGACTGCCTGCACGCTTTTTTCGATGGACATCTCAAGAGCATGGATGCGCTGAAAGATGGCAACTGTAGGGATGATCGCCTCGCTTTCCTTGGATTCCTGATCTCTGGCAAGGATGGCAAGGCCAAGGATGAGCAAGGAGAGCAGGGTGGTGATGAGTGTAAGGAAAACCCCCTTTTTGCCCAGAGTGTTGGAACGCATGCAGGTTATTTGACCCATATCCAAAACCTCACAAGATGGTGCTCAAGGCCTGAAGTGGTGGCAACCATCTCTCCTGCGCCAACAAATCGGTTGCTGGGATTTGAGCCAGTGCTTTCAACAACGCGGTAGCGTGTTGCGTTTGACTGATTGAGCGAGGAGATCGCAAGCCGCATATCATAGTTAACAGGAAGCAGCTGCAGGAGATCATCTTTAATACCCTCCTCGCTTTTCGAAAATGCTCCTTGCTGCTCCAGGACAGCAACGACATCATAGCCAAGCTTCAGCATAGGAACTGCAGAGGCAGTTTCAGGGGTGTACGAGGCGATTGCGACAGCTGCAGACACCATCAGGACAGCTGCGATGCTAACTGCGATTGCTGCATCGAGGCTAAAGACCATAGCCTTAGTGCCAGAGGAGTCCACGAAGGGAGGCTGTTTTGCCATCATACGTCACAATACGGCTTGACTGAACTGATAAGGTTCCGTTAAAGGGCTTTCCATAGGTTAGTATTGAGGTTCCGTCAAGGTAAGCAATATCCAGGAAGAGATCATAGGAGAAAAGGGTGAGGCTATTCTTGAAGGAGGTGTAGGAAATATTAGGGAGAGCTTCGAGCTTTTGTCTGGAAAGATTGTGGTCAGAGGCTGCAAGGCCAATGAGGAGCATTGTGGAAGGGGAGTCTTCCCAGTCAGGAGGATAACCCTGTGTTTGGATAAGGATATCTGTAACCTGGGATGCCTTGAGCTGCATCTCCTTGAGCGCTGCTGTGGTTTCAAAACGGGTGAGATAGAGGTTCCATGTGGATATGAGGATGATCAGGAGCCCGGAAAATATGGCCATGGCCATCAGGAAGCCTGCGATGCCGATCTGAGCCTTATGCTGTTTCATTGCTGATTGTGATCCGATCCTGAACATTCCTAAGGGTGACAGGACCTGTAAACTGATAGTAAGGAGAGATTCCTGTGAAGGTGCAGGTCACGTCAGAGCCAGGCTTTGCCGAGAGGTTCTCGCTGGAGATGTTGGCAATCTCCCGTACATTGATCAAGCTGGTGTTAAAGATGGTGACAAAGTAAGGAGTCGAGGTATGGGCTTCTGCGCCATCGCCTGCTGTTGTGAGTGAGTTAAGGAGAGCTGAGAACTTGAGGCACTCAGACTTCTTGTCCAGGAAGACCTTTGCCTCGCCAAGCTCCCGGTTCCTGTCAAAGATGAAGACGAGGAGCACAAGGAGCAGCAGAAGCATGAACCCAAACCCAAACATATACTCCATGCTGACCTGGCCTCTTGTTCCCATAGCTCTCTTCAGAGATCATGGGTATTTAAGATTTGCTTTGGAGGATTGTTGAAAAGCAGATGCAGCTGAAGCAGTTTTGAGATTTGCGAAAACTTATAAAGAAGGGTATCCTTCTCCTGCCTATGGAAAAGCAAGTCGCTGAAAAATTATTCAATGAACTTGGAAGGCATCCCGGGATTATGGCTCCTCAGCCTGACTTATTCCTGGACGTCCTGGTTTCCGCAGAAGTTCCAGAATCGGAGTTTTACCAGAGTCTGCCGCATAGACAGCAATTGCTTGAGGAACCACTCTGTTATCATTACCTTTCTTTAAGCGGAGTATTTCAAAACAGAAATGCTCAAGACCACTACGTATCACCATGGAAAAGAAGGTATGAAGCTGTTGCATCTGCAATTGGATTAATGCCATCAGACAGCCTGATCAGGAGCCTGAGGGCAGATTGGGGCTTGATTGAAAGTATGGAGAGATGCGAGGATCCATTTTCTTTACTGGCGCAGTTCCAAACCTATGACTATGACAATCCGGAGGAAACATTGTTTATCCTGACCCGGCCGATCTTGGTTATTCCTGATGCCGCAGATGCAAAGAGTATTTACGAATGGGAGGAGGCGCATACCCTACCACTGAAGGAAGTCGGCGCAGTATTTAGACACCAAAAGAGGATTACGATGCAGGATTATCTTTCGCATTAGATTGATTCTCGTTCATTTGCAAATTCGTGATGGAAAACAGGCTGCTGAAGAGGAGAATAGAAACAATTAGATATACATGCAACATAATGCCATCATGTATTACCCGATTGCCTGGCTGCCGAAGTATGTGAATTCTGTGCAGCAGGCCGAAGAGGAACATAAGGCTGAAGATAGAGATAAACAGGCAAGGCAGCAATGGCTTGAGGAGATAGTAAGAAAAAGCCGCAACAAATCGAGGATTTTACATCGTGAACAAGCTGCAATGTGGAGTATGACAGATCCCTGCTCACCCTATAGTTTAAATCAGAACGCTCTTCGTTTTACGCCGAAGCCCCTTTAAGAGAAACAATTATATACCTTCCTTCTCAAAATCCACGAAATGAAAGCCCCGATGGCGTTCCTGTTTCTTCTCCTGCTGGCAGTTTCGGTTGCTGCTGACATTTCAAATCAGTTTATTGACGGGCAACAGGCAACGATGCGTGTGAATATCAGCTCTTCCATCGTGCTTATCCGCGAGAAGGAGCCGAGCAGGATCTCGTATGCTGTTGTCAACCTCAGCTTTTTTCCGCGGGAGGATTACCGGCAGAGCGTGTCCCAGTTTAATGCCACTCCAAAGGCCGAGCAAGGGGCAGAGCTTGTGTACCGATGGATGAATCCAAAGCCAGGAAAGCTTGAGTACAGCATCACATCTGAGGTAACCACACAAAATGAGTTCAGGCGGATTTCAGAGAGAATCAGATTCCCTGCTGCGGAGACTCTTCCTGAATATCTCATCTATACGAGACCCTCGCCTAACATCAATTCTGACAACCCCGAGATCGTCTTCCAGGCATCAAAGCTTGTTGAGGGAGAGGATGATTACCTCCAGGCTGTGCACAGGATAGCTTCATGGATTGAGCAGAATATCCAGTATGACCTCTCAACATTGACTGCAGAGATTTCGCAGAATGCCTCGTGGGTGCTCCAGAACAAGGTAGGAGTGTGCGATGAGCTGACAACCCTCTTCATCGCGATGCTGCGCAGCCTGAATATCCCAAGCAGGTTTGTTTCAGGGCTGGCTTATACAGACTACGGAGGAAAAAACGACTGGGGCCCCCATGCATGGGCTGAGGTCTATGTTCCAGGGTATGGATGGATGGAGTATGATATCAGCTACAGGCAGTTTGGGTTTGTAGACCTCTCCCATATCAAGCTCAAGGAGTCTTTGGATTCCAATGAGCCTTCAACAAAGTTTGAATGGAAGTCAGAGAATGTGGGTCTTAACACCAGCCCTCTCAGCTTCCCGGTTTCGCTTGAGTCGGTTTCCGGAGCTGCAGAAAACCCATTTCTGGCTGAGGGCTCAGCAGTATATGAAAATGTAAATGCTGGATCCTACAACCTCATTGATGTTGCTGTTACGAACAGGAGGGGGTATTATCTGAGCACGGTGGTATCGTTTGCTGCTCCAGCTGAGGTTGCGATTCTTGGAGATGCAAGAGACTATCTCCTTCTTGCTCCCTATGAGACACGGCATGCGACGAAGATTGTGCAGGTCAATGCAAAGCTTGATCCTTCCTATACC
Source organism: Candidatus Nanoarchaeia archaeon (assembly GCA_035290625.1). Lineage (NCBI taxonomy): Archaea > Nanobdellati > Nanobdellota > Candidatus Nanoarchaeia > Candidatus Nanoarchaeia archaeon. The sequence goes on along the minus strand of DATDTY010000001.1, from coordinate 7,976 downwards.
TATACTATCCCAATCAACGGCCTTGTTGATTCCAAAGCGATAACAATCAATTTCACTGCTTCCACAAGAGGATCGGCAGTTACGTTAGCTGATGTTGAGCCGGTTAAGGCCCAGAAGGATAGGGAGACAACACCGGACCTTAGCCTGGCATGCAAAGCAGACAAAGAGGCATATTACGTCAATGAGACGATGATACTTGCATGCGAGGTGAAGAACACAGGCAATGCTTTCCTGGAGGATGTGCGCATCTGCTTCAAATCATCCTGCAACCAGGTTGACCTTGGCATCACCCAGCAGAAGAACGTGCAGCTCACAGTGCTGTCAGAAAAAGCAGGAAAGGGCGTGTTTCCTGTTACTGCGTCAAATAAGGCTGTCAGCCAGGTTGCAGATGTTGACCTTGATATCCAGGAAGTCCCTTCTTTCAGTATCCAGAATATTGCAGCACCGGAGGAGGTCAGCTTTAAACAGAACTTTGAGCTTCGCTTTGAGGTTGTTCCAGAGAGTTCTCCTGGCTATGCTATGAACGTGGAAGTTGATTTTGCAGGAGGGAAGCAGGTTTGGAAGCTCGAACAGCTTGACCACACCCAGGGGTTTGTGCTGCAGTTAGCAGGATCAGACCTTAATCAGGGAAGGAATAGCCCCGGGATACGCATTACGTATAAGGACAGGAATGGAAAAACATACCTCTTAACAGGCCAGGCAGTTGTGAGCCTTACGAATCTCAGCCTTCTTGAAAAGGCGCAGCACTTCTTCCTAAAAGCAGGGAGATGGTTTCGGGGCTGATTGCTGGCTCCATCCAAAACCTCCTTTCAGTCGGGTTGCCAATGAAACTACTCTTTGTATTTTCAAGTGCTACTGCCGGGGGGCTAGAACTCGGGTTTAATGCTCACTCTGATTCTTGCGTTTTTGTTTTAAGATGTGAGTTCTTGTTTACATAGTTTTCGCGGAGATTTTTGAGTTGATAGTCCTATCCCCTTTATTATCCCTGTCACTTGTTTCGTCAAAATAGCACATTCTTTTACTTTAAATGCTTTCTACGTGATATTATATCAGTTTACACCTCAAAGGTTGTAATAAACGTTTAAATAGAACCGTGCTTTTGGATTAGAAAGGTTGTTAATCGAGTTTGGGGGAATACGATTAAAAAGGCGAGTGTGGTAAAGATAGGTGGACTTAGTTTAGGTCTGATATTTGCCGTAATCTTCATCTTAGGCTCACTAAGCGTTCTCAGCAACAGCCCACCTATTTTCGGAGTCCGTACGGATGAAGGGTTTGTTCCTCTGAAAGGAGAAGTTCAGCCAGACGATATCGTTCAGTTTAACAAGAATAAGCTTAACACAAAGACAGAAGAATACTTAGAAACTGCCATCAATAGGAGCGAAGAGAAGCTATACATTGTCAAGTTTAAGAATGAAATAAAGACAAATAAACTGAATAAAGTTAATGTCGGCAAAGAATATGCAGCATTCAAGGCAGCCAGAATTCAGACAGATTATGACAATATTGTTGAGCTATTAAATGATTCTGATGTAGAGTATGTTGAGTTAGATCAGGAGGTTTCTTTATTGGAAGATTCTATTCCCTATGGCATTACTGCTGTTCAGGCTCCTTCTGTATGGAACAGTTCAAAAGGAGATGGTGTAAAGATAGCGGTTCTGGATTCAGGAATTGCACAGCATACCGATCTCCAAATTGCAGGAGGCTATGCTGTTGTTTCGCAGGATTATGCAGATACTTTTGGGCATGGAACTTCTGTTGCAGGAGTTATTTCGGCTTTGTTAAATGAAGAAGGGATTGTAGGAGCGGCACCTGAAGCTTCAATATACGCAGTAAAGATCATGAATACCTCTCTTGGAGATTTATCTGATGCGATTGCTGGTTTGCAATGGGCAATTGACAATGATGTGGACATTGTTTCCATGAGTTTTGGCTTTAATGACTATTCTCAGATATTCAAAGAAGCTGTGGAAGAAGCCTACAACAATGGAATCATCTCGATAGGATCTTCAGGAAACAATGGAGGGGCAGTTGTATACCCTGCCGCATATACTGAGGTCATAGCAGTTGGAGCAGTTGATTCTTCTAACCAAAAAGCTTCTTTCAGTTCGTATGGGCCTGAGCTTGAGCTTGTTGCTCCGGGAGTTGATATTCAATCAACGGCATTAGGCAATGGATATGATAGCTATTCCGGAACCTCAATGTCTGCTCCGCATGTTGCTGGTGTTGCAGCTTTGATAAAAGCGCATAATACAAGCCTGACGAATGTTCAGATAAGAGGAAAATTGCAGAATGACGCTCTTGATTTAGGCTTCTCTGGAAAGGATGATGAATACGGATTTGGATTGGTTCAGGCGAATCTTGAGAGCCAAGAGTATAATACAACTCAGGAAAGTTATTTCTACGAGATCTTCAACATCTGGAATTACAACACTCCTGAAGAAGAGATTGTCTTCTGGCTGAACGGGACTGGAACGATTGATGATGTTATTTTTACTGAAGGATATTATCTGGTGAAGAAATATTTAGGTGAAGAAGTAATTGAGATTAAATTACAAGTTAAGGAAGATGGAACTGTTCTGTTGCTTTGGACTTTACGACTTTATGATGACTTCACCAAAGATTCCACCTCTGATGATGGAAATGTTTGGGTAAATGGAAACTTGACTACGGTATACATAGACCCATATCCTCCTTATCTAGAAGGAGAGTGCTACGATTACGATGATGATAATATCTTTGAAGAATGTTATTATAAAGATAGTACTGCTAAAAGCCAGTGTGAAGCATATAGCCAGACTTTAGCCCAATCGTATCCTTTTGGAAAAACATTTTACAATTATTGCGCGTTAGGACAAGGACCTTGCTTGCAGGGAACGGAGCAGAACCATTCTATAGATACTTCGGCCCCAAAAGATAGCGCAGTGGCACTATATTTATATGTGGACTGCGATAATAGTGAAGGGAGGAGATCAGATTCTGGACGTCAAGAGGACTACTACACAATCTATGACAGAAAATGGGCAGTATGCCAGACAGCATCTACTTACTACCTCCGGGGCAGGTATGATAGCACATATCCTACTGCTCCAAGTACGGAGAATTATAATACGACGTTCACCTGCCCTGCGGGAACTGTCTGCAATTCAGGATTAGACGAGCAATGGGTTGCAGCTCAAAACGGAACCATCCCCAATCCTTGCGTTTCAGGAAGTGATCTTTATATCAATGAAGAAGATATCCAAGTCTTAAAACAAGGTTCTCAAACTAATTTTACTGTAACTGTTCATGCCTTAAACGTTAATAGGAGTAATGTAGTAATAACCTTTTATGGTTTAGTAAATGGCATAGATATCCAGAGAACTTCAAAAACACTCAGCTTTGTCCCATCCGATTCAAGTGCAGTAGTGTCAGCAGTTATGACTGTAAATTTTGATGATATGCGGATAATGGTTGATTCAACCAATCTTGTTACCGAAACAGATGAAACAAACAACTATCCAGAAGTATCTGCTACTAAGATTAGGGCGTATCTAAACATCTCTACCGGCTACCCTTTAGTAGACACTAAGATAGAAACTTTTCTAAAAAAGCATATTGATTCTGTTTCCGAAACTGATACTAACTTCACAATTGCAGTGGGAGACCCTGTAAAGAATAGTTTTGTAAACGAGCACAATGATTATACATTAATGTCCTTGAGATGGTGGTATGATAAAAGACAGAAAAAAGTAAGTTATAATGGCGTTCTGGGAAAAGAGCCTTACAATGCCATAGTTGGTTCATTCTACGACCCCCTTGATAAGAAAACAAGGATCTTCATCTATGGTAATGAGTTAGAAGGGACGATCTCAGGTGTGAAGCGTTTAATTGATGAGAAGGACAAATTCTTTAAGAACCTAGCGAAGAGTAAAGAAACATATTTAGAAAAATATGATGTAGAGGCATATTCTATTTGGGATTATTTGCGGAATACCAACAACGCCGACTATCCCTACGACGGAACCGATTTTCCAAATTTTGTTGAATATATTTTCAATAATGAATTATTTGAAGAGGAGCTTTATTACGTTAAAGAACCAGGACAAAATACTGCATTGAGACTAAAGCATATCGGTCCTGTATATACAGATGCTTTGAAGAATGCTTCCGGGAAAAATCCAGTTATTTTATCAAGAGGTATTCACAGCAATCTCTTCACTTGGGAAGATTCATTTGGCAGAGATTTGGCTGAAAAGGACAGGAAAGATGTCTGGCTTATTGAAATGGTTGGCGGTCCAAATCAGGATGAAAACTGCGGGGATAATTGTCCAAATTATACATTCACAGATTTGAAAGACAATTACTGGCCGGCTTTAATCGCTGGAGTGCAATACTATTCTGGCTCTGCAAATGCTTCTTATGTAGGATACTCTTTAGGTTGTTCGGCAGCACTGGAATCTTTAGAGAGTTATAACGCAGCAGGAAAGCCAAACGCTGCAACATTATTAGAAGGAACGAGTATTAATCTGGCTGCTAATCCAATGGACACGTTTGTTGCGGTTGCTTGCCCTGGGAATTTTAGCAAACTTACGATATTCTTAGATGCATTTAATGCGACGTGGGAATCAATCAACAATTCATACAATTGGCAGAACCTCCAGCATATAACAACAGATCAATTAAAAAGAAGTGTTCTCTCGAGAAAGCCTATACTGCTGTCTCACGATATTAAAGAGAATATCCTAATCAATGTTCTTGCGTATATCATCCCTTTTGGGGACAATCGTATGTCAAAGAGCATTTACGATTCATTTTATGAATGGGCTAATGATGGTGTTGGGCCTAAAATAGGAGAAAATGTCCAGATTAATAATTTTGCCATTATTGAAGGGAAGGTAACAAATGCGGGAGTAGGATTGCTTCTAATACCCCCCGCGGCCAACGCTGAAGATACTGATCTAGTAGTTACAACAAGCGATCAAAAAGAAATCTGCCAGAATGTTGTTTCGAGTAACAAGAATTATTTGAGTTTTGAGAATAAATTGCATATGGGGCCGTTTAAATTAAGCTTAGGTGAAAGCCCAGTAGTTCAGAAAGTAATTAAAGAATTTTTAGCAAATAATCAATTAATTACTCAGAAGTATATTAACGATTATGTTATCTCAACTCAGCAAGATTGTGAACGGTAGGAGGAAACCAATGGAGAAAAAAAAGGGCTACCTACATAAATTCACTTTAACCGAAAAATTTATTGCATTCTGCATCTCAATCGCAATTTCATATATTACCATAATATCCATCCTACTCCACGATGATTTTCTGGCACTGAGAGACGGAACTCTTTATTTCTTTATTTCTTTATTTCTTTATTTCTTTAGCTTTTATTAAAAATCATATTAGGTTAACAACGTTTTTTTTAATTAAGTTAACAAGAAAAAACCTAAATCTAAGTAAAAAGATTCTTCGAAGTTTCATATTCCCATCAATTTTCTTAGCAGGAGGCTTCCTCACAATTTTTATAATATCTATTTATCAAGTTAGTTTATCTCTTTTACCATCTAGCGATTTTATTACTAATAATTCCATAGCACAAGAGGTAAATTCAAGATATACCCTCCTTATCATTATGATTTTTATAATCTCTATTGCTGTCTTCCAAATAACAAACTTATCAAAAATACAAAGATTAAAGATAAGTGTTTGTATTATCTCTACGCTACTAAGTTTAGTTATAACTTCATTGTCCTTCTTTGTAGTGAGTAGGATACTGATTATACTTTATTGGATTATAATCATATTTACAACTCCTTGGGTGCCTGGTTAAAATGTTGCTGGAAACACAAAAATCAACCGATACCGGAACAGAACAAGGATCATGTTCCAGCTAGGCGGCTAGAAATATGAACCAAACCTTCAAATGGATTCCAACCTTGTTTTTAGTAATAATAAGTCTAACCTCGGTCTCCGCCCTCACCATCGACGAACTCATCGACCAAACCAACTTCGACTATTTCAGAGGAGACATCAATGCTACAAGCTTCTCAGATTCAATGTTCGACTCGAACAGCAATGGGCAGAACGACATCCTAAACATCACTCTGAACTTCAATATGACCGTAAGCAACAACTATAATGTTTTTGTAGATTTGGGAGAAAGCTATGGCGTTATAACAAACAATGACAGTAAATCCTTAGGTTTAGGTACAGGCAGCATGAGCATCACCTTTGACTCAAAGTTATTCAACCAGGATCAGCACAATTATACGGTGAGAATCTATGACAACAATAGCCTGCTTGTCTATAGGAAAGACAATGTTGAAACGTCATCCTATAGCAATTATGAACGAGGAGTCAATATAACCGCAATTACAGATGAAAATATAAATAACGATTTTATCCGAATAAACCTAACCTTAAACGTAACTGAAAGCCAAACGACAAATGTAACTGTATTTCTGCAGTATAACCACTCATATATCTCGGCTTCAGAGCAGGAAACACTGACAGCAGGCTTTCAAACAGTTTCCATTGATTTTGACGATGAAACAATTAAATCAACGCATTATAACAATAATCTTACTGTTGATGTGGTAACAATAGGAGACAAAACCACGGATACTAACCATTCAACCTCAGTTTACAACTATGAAGATTTTGCAAAAACTTCTTACATGAAGAATTTCAGCACAGGAAAGATTGACACAAATCAGAATAATCTTTCAGAGTTCTATCAGGTTAATGTAACTTTGGAGATTAAAGCATATGCAACGTATGAGGTTAAAGGGGAGATATATGATCTCTTTGATACCTACATTGCAAACTTCTCAACGACAGATGCTTACACCACAGGAACGCAGCTTGTTCAGATTAATGTTAACGGAACAGAGTTCTACTCCAGCTATGCAAACGGCCCTTACATGATTAATTCTATTGAATTGTTGAACAGCTCAGGATGGTTGGTTGATTACATCTTCCAGCCTCATACAGACCAGAACGCCTCGTATTATACAGATTATGAACGACCGCCATTGCCGGACTTAACAATAAGTATGGATACAGTATTCACCTCTTCTGCAAATGTAACGGACCTTATGCTTACTGTCTCAAATATCGGAGAAGCGCCTGCATTTGGCGTTTTTACAGACGTATTTGATAATAATACCTATGCGAATAACAGAACCCAATCCTATCTGAATATAAGCGAATCAGTAGTCTATAACTTTTCTATAAGCAATAGTGCCAGCGATACAATATACACTGCAATAGTTGACCTTGGAAACTATGTCGATGAGAGCGACGAAACAAACAATATACTAACCGGTCAACGTGCTCTTTCAATGACTACGCTACAATTGCTCTCTTCCACTGCCTCCCTGGCTACTTTTGAAGCAGTAATCTTGAATAATGGCACAATAGGTATAAACAATATAACGTGGTACATGAATTTCGGTGACGGAAACATAACCAAAAACAATTATAACTTCGATCTTTCCGCAAATGAAGACATCTTTATCTTCGCAGAGCACAACTACAGCTCACCAGGAATCTATACAGTAACTGTTAACGCCTCTGCTGACTCTGTTTCAGACTCGATTTCAGACGTTTTCAACATTGGCAATGTGACTGATGTAAACAAATTCACAATCAAGAATACTTCAGGCAGCAGCATCGCCTGGTTTGGCGACTCAGGAAACGCTGTGATTAAGGGAGCCTTAGAGCAGAACTCCGCTCATGCAAGAAGCGCTGATTTTGCCTTCGTAATAAGAAACAACGGTGAAGATGTTTTAATCATAGAGAATGACGGCAATGTGTATATTGACGGAACTCTCTCTGAAAACCAATCCACAATATCCTCTTCTTTGGATGATACTGATTTCAGAATAAGAAAGGATGGAGAATGGCAGATTGTTGTGAATGAATCAGGCCATGTATTCCTAAAAGGAATGTTAACGCAGAATGGAAATCCATGAGGTGAAAGCATATGAAAAGCAGGGAGA